>CAMCCU010000051.1 GCA_945872975.1 Pedosphaera parvula Ellin514 | reverse complement strand
ATCTTTGGATACTTTCGTGTCCCTCCCGAATATCAGCATCGGGTTCTATTCTGGGGAATTCTCGGAGCATTGGTGATGCGTGGTGTCATGATCGGTTTTGGTGCCGCCGTGGTTCGCGAGTTTGAGTGGGTGCTGTATGGGTTGGGCGCGTTCCTTGTTTTCTCTGGCATCAAGATGATCTTCGCCGGGGACGAGGAAGTTCACCCCGAGAAAAACATCGCGATTCGGCTGGCCCGAAAGCTCTACCCCGTTACGTCCTCGTTCGAGGGTCAGAAGTTCCTCACGCAGCTCAACGGCCGTCGCGCCCTGACCCCGCTGGCGCTCGTGCTTCTGATGGTCGAAACCACGGACCTCATCTTCGCCGTCGATTCGATACCGGCCATCTTTGGCGTGACGAGCAACAGCTTCATCGTTTTTACCTCCAACGTCTTTGCCATCCTTGGTCTGCGCTCGCTCTATTTCGTTCTCGCGGGTGCCATCGGCTATTTCCGCTACCTCAAGGTCGGGCTCTCCGTTGTCCTGGTCTTCATCGGGTTGAAGATGCTGCTCGATCCGCATGGAGGCGTGCCCAGGTGGTTTCAACTGAAAGTCTCCACCACCACGTCCCTTGCGATTGTCACCGGCATCATCCTGGTTTCCGTCGTGGCCTCGCTCCTGGTCTCGATGAGTGAAGCCAGACGCAAGGCGAAGAGCTGACGCGGCAGTCGGCGTCCACCGGGCATCATGCACGAGCGGCTCTCTGAAAAACTGGCGCAACTGTTGGAGTCCAATTCCTCTCCGGACGGCATCACGCTGAACCATCTTCTGGAGCGCACCGATGGGCGCGGCTTCTACCTCGTCGTCATCCTGCTGGCGCTGCCATTCATCATTCCGCTGGCCATTCCTGGAGTCAGCACCGTCCTTGGCTTGTCCGTTGCGCTGCTGAGTTTGAAGCTCGCGTTTGGCGTGGTGCCTCGTCTTCCGAATCTGATGGGCGATCGCCGTCTCTCGCCTGATTTTCAGAAGAAGGTTCTCCGTGGCAGCGTGAAGATCGTCCGCATTGTGGAGAAGTTCGCCCAGCCGCGCCGGACTCCGTGGATGACCACTCGCGCCGCCCGCTTTGTGAACGCGCTGCTGATGTGCTTTATGGGTCTGCTTCTTGCGCTGCCGTTTCCCCCGTTGCCGCCGCTGACCAATACGCTCCCGTGCTACTGCATCATTCTGCTCGCCGCGAGCATGATGGAGGAGGACGGCGTCATGATTTGGTTTGCCTACCTGCTGTCCCTCGGCACTGTCGTTTATCTCGCACTCAACGTTTTTGTGATTATTGAAGCCGTGAAGAAAGCAATCGAACTCTTCCGTGGTTGGTTCGCGTGATGAAATGAAATACCGCTGGACCATTGCGCCGTCGCAGCCTGCGCTGGCCGAGTTTCTGGCCAAGGCACTGAAGATTTCCCCATTGCTCGCCCAGTGTCTGCTGAACCGCGGCTTCAGCGAACCGGAACCCATCACGCGCTTCCTGCAGCCACGCCTCAAGAGCCTCGCTGATCCATTCCTCCTCCCGAACATGCAGGCGGCGGTCGAACGATTGTTTGCCGCCCGTGAGCGCGATGAATCGCTTGTGATCTTCGGCGACTACGACGTCGATGGCGTCACCTCCACGACATTGCTTGCGGAGTTACTCGGGGCGCTCGGATGGAAGGTGAACGCTTATCTTCCGCATCGCATGGAAGAAGGCTACGGCCTCAGCCAGTCCGGCGTGGGGAATTGTCTGGCTAAGTTCCCGTCCACGCTCCTCCTCGCGGTGGACTGCGGCTCCACCGCCGTGGACAGCATCCAGTGGCTCAAAGGGCAGGGCGTTGACACCATTGTTCTCGATCACCATCAAGTTTCGACGCCGGCTCCGCTGGCCCATGCGCTGGTCAATCCACAGTTGTCGCCCGCCGAAGCGCCGTCCTTCCGCGAGCTGTGCTCGGTCGGACTCGCCTTCAAGCTCGCGCACGCGCTGCTGAAACACGGGCGCACCGTTGGATTGCCGGGCGCGGCGGAGTTCGACTTGCGTCCCTACCTCGACTTGGTCGCGCTGGGGACCATCGCCGATCTCGTTCCGTTGATCGGCGAGAACCGCATTCTCGTCAGCGCGGGGATCGAGCGGCTGAACTCGACGCAGCGTCCCGGATTGATCGCGTTGAAGAAGGTGGCGGGCATCGACGGCGAAGTGGGCGGTTACGAAGTCGGCTTCCAACTCGCGCCGCGCCTCAACGCTGCCGGACGTCTCGAGACCGCCGAGGAATCGCTGCGCCTGCTCCTGGCGCGCGATGCTGCCGAAGCGGAGCCGATCGCCCAGGCGCTCGACTCGCGCAATCGTGAGCGACAGAAGATCGAACGCAGCATCTCTGAAGAAGCGATCGGTGCGGTCCGCGCGCGGTTCAATCCCGAGACAGATCACGTCATCGTCGAGGGTCAGTTGATGTGGCACATCGGTGTGGTTGGCATTGTTGCTTCGCGGGTCATGCAGGAATTTTACCGGCCCACCCTGATCATCGGCGGCGATGGCGATGAATGGCGCGGCTCCGGTCGCAGCATCGAAGGCTTCGATCTCGCGGCGGCGCTGCGCGAGTGTGATGACCTGCTCGTCCGCCACGGCGGGCACGCGATGGCGGCGGGCGTCACCGTGAAGGCTGATCAGATTGATGCGCTTCGCGCGCGTTTGAATGAACTGGTTCGACGCTCGCTCAAGCCCGAGCAGTTCCAGCCTTCGCTTCGTCTGGATGCGGAAGTCACCTCGGCTGAACTCACTGTGGAACGGCTGCGCGAATTGGAGCAGCTCGAACAGACCGGCATGGGCAATCCCGCCGTGCGCCTCGTGATGCGCAACGCCTCTCACGCCCGCCCGTTGCAGCGCATGGGTGCGGAGAAGAAGCACGCCAAGCTCTGGGTGACCGACGGCAAGAGGACAGTTGAGGCCGTGCTGTGGAATGTTGGTGACGGTTCGTTGCCGGTGGGCCGGTTTGATCTGGCGTTCGTTCCGCAACTGAACGAGTTCAACGGTTCCACCACCGTCCAGCTCAAGGTGCTCGACTGGCGCGCAATCGGCTGAAGTTTTCCCTCGAAACTCCCCGCCCGAAGTCCAAAGTTTTTCCCATGACCAGTGCCATCATCGTTGCAGCCGGACGCGGAACCCGCATGGGACCGAACATCGACAAACTGTTTCTCGAAGTGTCCGGCGCTCCCGTCGTCGCGCACACGTGGGAACGTTTCGATGACGCCGAGTGCATCGATGAAATCATTCTCGTCGTCCGCGACGGACTGCAATCGGCGTTTGAAGAGCTCGCGGCGACGTTAGAATTGCAGAAGCCCTATCGCTTCGTCGCCGGCGGGAAGGAACGGCAGGATTCGGTTTGGAACGGCCTGCAAGCACTCGCCGCGTCCGCTGAGATCGTCGCCATCCAGGATGCGGCGCGGCCATGTACGACCGCTGATTTGATCGAGGCGACTGTCGATGCCGCGCGGCAGAGCGGAGCCGCCGTGGCTGCGCAGCGGGTGATCGATACCATCAAGCAATCTGACGACGGCCAGATTATCGCCCGGCACCTGGACCGCTCGAGGCTCTGGGCGGTGCAGACGCCGCAGACGTTCCGCGTGGAAGTCATCCGCAAGGCGCTCGCTGCCGTCCGCGAAAAAGGATTGCTGGTCACCGACGACACCGCCGCCTGCGAGTTGATTGGTCAGCCGGTTCGCCTGATCGAAAGTTCCAGGCCGAATCCGAAGGTCACGGTTTCCTCCGATCTGCATTTCATCGAGCTGCTGCTGGGCTGAAGACCTGAACCTTGAGTTGACTTCGATCCCCGCCTCAGCCTTTCATCTCGCGGCTATGGAATGGATCTCTAATCCTGAAATCTGGATCAGTTTGTTGACGTTGACGGTGCTGGAGATTGTTCTCGGCATCGACAACATCATCTTTATCTCAATTCTCAGCGGGAAACTGCCGGCAGCCCAGCAGCGCAAGGCCCGCCAATGGGGGTTGGGTCTCGCGCTGATTACTCGAATCCTCCTGCTGTGCGGCCTCGCCTGGGTGGTGAAGCTGGACAAGCCGTTCTGGGAGCCGACGATCTTTTCCTTCAAACTGGCGGTGTCCGGCAAGGACATCATCCTCATTCTGGGCGGGTTGTTCCTCCTAGGAAAGAGCACCTACGAGATTCATGAAAAGCTGGAGGGCGTGGACGGCGAGAAGACGGAGAAGATGATGCCGACCTTTAACGCGGTCCTTGTTCAAATCATGCTGCTCGACATTGTTTTCTCGCTCGACTCGGTCATCACGGCCGTCGGCATGGTGAAGCAGATTGGCGTGATGATCGCGGCGGTGATCGTGGCGATGATCATCATGCTCATCTTCGTGAACCAGATCAGCGACTTCGTGGACCGGCATCCGACCATCAAGATGCTGGCCTTGAGCTTCCTGATTCTCATCGGCTCCATGCTCGTGGCCGAAGGATTCCACCAGCACATTCCGAAGGGATACATCTACTTCGCCATGGCCTTCTCTGTTGTCGTCGAGATGTTGAACATCCGGACCCGCAAGAAGGCGCAGAAGGTCGAGCTGCATCAGCCGTATCGCTGATTCGTTCAGCGACATGGCTTGCCTGAGATATCTCCCGCCCGCGTTGCGACGGCGGTGAGGGCAGGGGACGGCCCCAAGGGTGTTCAGACTCCCGGTCCTTCCGTTCTCCGCTTCATCCCCGCCCTCAGCGTGAGGCGTGGTTTCCTCCTTCAGCATCGTTGCGGCCCGGTGCCTCTTTCCGTCAGGATTTTGCTCAAAGCCCGACATGGTGAGCAAAACGCAACACGCTGCTCGTTTGGTGGAAAATTATTCATCCATCGCAGGGCGCCCATAAATAAAGGGGTTTTCTACGATCTTCAGCAATCAATCCCTGGTGGCACTTCCGCTGCTAAAAGGGAGTTGTCGTTCATATCAATCCATTAACTGCAATCAATACGCCGTGATATCTCTATGAAAAAAGTTGAAGCCATCATCAAGCCTTTCAAGCTCGAGGAAGTCAAAGACGCCTTGGGTGATGTCGGCATCGAAGGGATGACCGTCAGTGAAGTGAAAGGGTTCGGTCGCCAGAAGGGCCACACAGAAATCTACCGCGGCAGCGAATACACGGTGGATTTCCTGCCCAAGATCAAAATCGAGATGATCCTGCCGGACAGCAGCGTGGAAGCAGCGATCAGTGCCATCATCAAATCCGCCAAAACAGGGAAGATTGGCGACGGGAAGATCTTCGTGTCCCCGATCGATCAAGCCATCCGAATCCGCACGGAGGAAAAAGGAGACGCCGCCGTATAAACGCACCCACCCCAGAACCCCATACTCAATCCTCCATGAAACATCTTCTATTTACCCTTAGTTTGCTGGCTGTCCTGCTGATCGGCCGGACTGAGCTTCGCGCGGCCGATGCCCCGAAGCCTCCCGAACCAACCCTTGAGCAGCGCGTGGCTGGCTTGGAAGCCTACCTCGGCAATACCGATCCCACCGCCCCGCTCAAGGACAAGGATGGCAAGATTCCCGAAGGCCTGACGACTGCGGCTGCGAGCAACTCCGGCCCTGGCCACAATGGATTCCAGATGGTTTGCACCGCGCTCGTCTTGTTCATGACGCTGCCCGGCCTCTTCCTCTTCTACGGCGGTCTCGTGCGGAAGAAAAACATCCTGTCCGTCATCGCCCAATGCTTCGGCATCGCGGGGCTCGTCACCATTTTGTGGTTCCTGTTCGGTTACAGCTTCGTCTTCGCGGATGGCGCGGGCCCGTGGATGGGTGACTACAAGAAGTTCGCGATGCTTGAAGGCGTCGGCCCGGCGGCGAACACGAATTACGCGTATTGGATCAGCCACAGCGTGTTCAGCATGTATCAACTCATGTTCGCCATCATCACGCCCGCGCTGATCCTCGGCGCCATCGCGGAACGCATGAAGTTCTCCGCTGTCATGCTCTTCGTGACGCTCTGGATGGTTATTGTTTACTTCCCGCTCGCCCACTGGGTCTGGGGCATCAACGGCGCGATGAACGGCGTGTGGAACGCGGACGCGTCCATCAAGGCCATCGACTTCGCCGGCGGCACGGTGGTTCACATGAGCTCGGGCTGGAGCGCACTTGTTCTCTGCTTGATCCTCGGCAAGCGCATCGGCTTCGGCAAACAGCCGATGCCTCCGCACAGCATGGTCATGTGCTCCATCGGCACCGGAATGCTGTGGGTCGGTTGGTATGGCTTCAACGCCGGCTCCGCCGTGGCTGCGGACGGCATCGCTGCGAACGCCTTCATGACGACGACGATTGCGGCCGCTGTGGCTTCCTTCGCCTGGGCCATGCTCGAATACATGCTGAAGGGCAAACCCTCGGTCCTCGGCTTCTGCTCAGGAGCGGTGGCGGGTCTCGTTGTGGTCACTCCCGCCTGTGGATTCGTCACGGCGAGCGGCGCGTTCGTCATCGGCATCGTTGCTGGTGTGATTCCGTTCTTCGCCTGCACCAAGCTCAAATCCGCGTTCGGCTACGATGACGCTCTGGACACGTTCGGCGTCCACGCAGTCGGCGGAACGCTGGGAGCCATTCTGACGGGCATGCTGGCTCGCAATTCCGCGAATGCCAACCTTGCCGTGAACTTGAAGGATTACGTGAAGGACACGCTCTTCCAACCGTTGCTCGTTGAGCAGTTCAAAGCGGTGGCCATCACCCTCGTTCTCTCGGTCGTCGGGACTGTCGTCATCGCCTACATCGTGAAGGCTGTGGTTGGCTTGCGTCCGACGGAAGAAGTGGAGCGCATGGGCCTCGACCTCGCTGAACACGGCGAAGAGGGCTACCACAGCGCCTGATCGAAGTTGGTCTTCACAAGCCGTGCCTGGCGAAAGTCGGGCACGGCTTTTTCGCGTTTGGAAAGGAGGAAGAAGTTGGGAGCCGCGGATGGACACAGACGCACACGGATGGGGGATTCGTGTCTTCCTCCCCCTTCTTATCCGTGTCCATCCGTGGTTGAACCATCTGCTTTTGTTTCACCCAATCTGAATCACCAGCGCCGTCGTATTGTCGCGGCCGGAAGCCAGCACGGAGGCATCCACCAGGCGCTGGGCGGGATTCACCTCTGGTCCGACGGGCGTGGCGGGTCGCAACAAATCGAGCAGCGCGCTGTCGTAAAGCCCGTCCGTCAGCCCGTCCGTGCAGAGTAGGAAGATGTCGCCCGGCTCGCAGCCCACCGCGCCCACCTGCGGATCGACAAACTGGTTGTTTCCGCCTAGGGACTTTTGCAGGACATTGCGGCGCGGGTGCGTCCGCGCCTCGCGTTCGTTCAGCTTTCCGTTGCGGAACAGCCAGCCCACATAAGTGTCGTCCTCGCTGAGTTGCTTGATGCCGCCACTCGCCGGGAGATAATAAATCCGGCTGTCACCCACATGACCGAAATACATCCAGCCGGGAGTAAACCAGCACAGGCTCATGGTCGTTTCCATGCCGCGACATTCATCGTAGCTGCTGCCCAGGTAAGCCAGCGCGCGATGCACCTGTGTGTACAGCTCCGTCAGCACATCCGAGAATCCCGATTGGAATCCACTGGCGGAGTGATGAAACGAGCGGGGCAACAGTTTGGTAATCTTTTCCACCGCGATCCGGCTCGCGTATTCGCCGGCCAGCGCGCCGCCCATTCCATCGCAGACCGCGAACGCCATGTCGCTGTTGGCCACGGAAGATTCGCCGTATTTGCCGAGGTGTTGAACTTCGCGCGCGTCAAAGCGCAGGCCGAGGAAGGAATCCTCGTTGTTCTTCCGGACCTTTCCGCGATCCGTCCACCCAAACCATTTCATGCTGATGGAAGCTGGGGGTGATTCGCTCATGTGGCAGACGGCTGTTCGGAGCCCGGCAGGATGGTGGCAAACTCAAAGTCGATCAGACAGAACCGTCCGTCGGACTGCCGGTAGGTGACATTGCGAAGATCCGGATCGTCATGGCGAACCCCATACTGCTCCAGCTCTGCAAACAGTTCCTTCAAGCGGGCGTCGTCCATGTGCTGCACGCGCGCTCCGCAGTTTGAGGTGATGATGCGTGGTTGCGCCGGATCCGCCTCCAGCAGGCGTGGGACGAAGGTGCAGCCTTTTTCCTGGAGATGCCGCAGCACGCGCACCTCGTTCCCGAAGCGCGTCTGCGCATCGGATCCGTGATAATTTTTTATCACCCGCCCATCGAAGGTCAGATTGACCGTCGCCCGGAGTGTATCCTTAACTTTGAGCATCGTTGAGAGAACTAAACTTCATCTGCGCACCGGACGCCAACACCATGCTGAAGCGGCCAGCAGCAGGAAATTGAATGACAGGCATGCCAATGAACCATTTCACTCATAGTGTTCAAAAAGGAGCAGAGCATTTCTTCCAGACTCATTTCAATCTTCAAACTCTAGTGTTGTAGAAACACCTGCCCAGAGCCATCGAAGCGAGGGTCGAGGATCTGCCTTTCAAAGTTCTTGCGGCGTGGCATTGGCCCTGCTCAAAATCTCTTTGTCGATTGAATTGGATTTTCCAGATCAGTTTGATCGAACGAACAGAATTCACTCATACATCAAACGCACATGGCGAAATACAAACTCGAATATCTCTGGCTCGACGGTTACGAACCCGTCCCGAACATCCGCGGCAAAACCCAGGTCAAGGAATTTGCCAGCTTCCCGAAACTCGAAGAGCTCCCGATGTGGGGCTTCGACGGCAGCTCGACGCGCCAGGCCGAAGGCCGCACCTCGGATTGCATGCTCAAGCCCGTGGCTGTCTATCCTGACACGACCAAGAAAAATGGCGTGCTCGTGATGTGCGAAGTGATGATGCCGGACTGCAAGACTCCGCATCCCTCGAACAGCCGCGCCACCATCCTCGACGATCCCGGTGCGTGGTTCGGCTACGAGCAGGAATACTTCTTGTATAAAGACGGCGTGCCGCTCGGTTTTCCGACCGGTGGCGGCTTCCCTCCTCCGCAGGGCGAATACTACACGGGTGTCGGCTACAAGAACGTCGGCTGCATCGCCCGCGAGATCGTGGACACGCACCTCGACCTCTGCCTCGACGCCGGCATCAACCACGAAGGCATCAACGCCGAAGTGGCGAAGGGCCAGTGGGAATTCCAGGTCTTCGGCAAAGGTTCCAAGAACGCGGCGGATCAAGTCTGGGTTGCGCGTTACCTGCTCGTCCGTCTCTGTGAAAAATACGGCGTGGATGTGAACTTCCACTGCAAGCCGCTCGGCAAAGACGTGGACTGGAACGGCTCCGGCATGCACTCCAACTTCTCCACGACTCACATGCGTGATGTCGGCGGCAAGGACTACTTCGAAGCCCTCATGGCGGCCTTCGACAAATACAAGAACGAGCACATCGCCGTCTATGGTCCGGACAATCACCTGCGCCTGACCGGTCTGCACGAGACGCAGTCCATCGACAAATTCAACTACGGCATCGCGAACCGCGGCGCGTCCATCCGTGTTCCGCACAGCTTCGTGAACAACGGCTACAAGGGCTACCTCGAAGACCGACGCCCCAATTCGCAGGGCGACCCGTACAAGATCTCCAGCCGCATTCTGCAGACGATTGCCACGGTGCCGCTCAAGTAACGCACCAGCCTCGTCTGGCTGCTCCTGCTTTCAGGACACAAGACAAACAAGACAACAAAACGGCGCGGACTGTGTGGTCCGCGCCGTATTTCTTTTCTGTGTTCAGTCACCGGCTTGAACGGATAATCTTTCCGCCGCGTGCGCGAACCATCCGCCCAGCATCCCACCTTTCGTGAAGCACTTCGCTTCTGGCTGAAGCTTGGCTTCATCAGCTTCGGCGGTCCGACCGGGCAGATCGCCATCATGCATGCCGAGCTGGTCGAGAAGCGCCGCTGGATCAGCGAGGCTCGGTTTCTGCACGCGCTGAATTACTGCATGCTCCTGCCCGGTCCCGAGGCCACGCAGCTCGCGACTTATATCGGCTGGCTGCTGCATCGAACTCGTGGCGGCATCGCTGCCGGCGCGCTCTTTGTGCTTCCGTCGGCAGTCATCCTCTGGGCGCTCAGCTTCATTTACGTATCGTTCGGGACGGTTCCCTGGATCGCCGCCGTCTTCTACGGATTGAAGCCCGCGGTGCTTGCCATCGTCGCCGCCGCCGTGATCCGCATCGGCAAGCGCGCCTTGAAGAACGAATGCCTTTGGTCCATCGCCGGATTAAGCTTCGTGGCGTTCTACTTTTTCAACGCTCCCTTTCCGCTGATCCTCGCTGTCGCCGGTCTGATTGGATTTCTCGGCGGACGCTGGTGGCCCGCCAAATTTATCCTGACGTCGCATGACGATTCTAAAAGCACGGACGCGCCCGCCGCCGTGCTGGATGACGCATCTGAATCGCCGTTGCACACCGCGCCGTCCCTGGCGCGTGCGCTGAAAGTCACGGTCGTGAGTCTCGCGCTGTGGTGGACTCCAGTTCTGCTCCTCGCGCTGTGGCTGGGCTCGTCGCACACGCTGGTCCGCGAGGGGATCTTCTTCAGCAAAGCTGCGATGGTCACGTTCGGCGGCGCCTACGCGGTGCTCCCTTACGTGTCGCAACAAGCGGTGGAAAGTCAGGGATGGCTGACGGCTCCCCAGATGCTCGATGGTCTCGGGTTGGCCGAGACGACTCCCGGCCCGCTCATCATGGTCCTGCAGTTCGTGGGATTCGTGGGAGCGTGGCAGCATCCTGGTCATCTTCCACCGCTGCTTGCAGCAACGCTCGGCGCGGCCATCACCACCTGGACCACTTTCGTGCCGTGCTTCCTCTGGATATTTCTCGGCGCACCGCACATCGAGCAGATGCGCCGGAATGCCGCTATCACGTCCACGCTCTCAGCGGTGACGGCGGCGGTGGTGGGGGTGATTCTCAACCTCGCCGTCTGGTTTGGAGTTCACGTCCTCTTCCCGGCGAATGGATCAATCGATTGGTTCGCGGCAGCGGTGAGCACGGTGGCTTTCGTGGGAATGATTCGTTGGAAATGGGGCGTCATCCCCGTGATTCTCGGAGCGGGAATCCTCGGCGTGATTTACCGGACGCTTGTCGTCGGCTGAATGTTCGGCTGCGCCCAGAGCCAGACCGGGACCATTCTGGTGGAAGCTCACGCAAAGAGTGCGAAGGCCGCAAAGGTAAAAGGAGAGGTCAGTTCATCGGCTGGATGCTTTTAACCGCCATCACGAAGGGTGATAAAGGTTTTGAAACCATTCCATCGTGGCGTCCTTTGCGCACGTTGCGTGAGTAGATCGGTCGATTGCACGTGTCCGGCTTAGAACCACGTAAACTTCTCCGGCACCACCACGATGTCAGCCGGCTTCAGGAAGAACTGTTTGACGTTCGCGCCGTCAATCGTTGCCTTCACGTCCACCTTGTAGCTCATGCTTTTCCCGTCGATCTGCCGCAGCACTGTCACCTTTTTGAGATCCGCCTTGGCACGATCAAAGCCACCCGCCTCCATGATGGCTTCGACCACGGTCACGGGACGATCCACGATCAACTTTCCGGGACGCAGCACCGCGCCGCTGACGAAGATGGGATAGCCGGGCGACGTGACAGCCACGATCACTTGCTTCACGACCAACTGCGCTTCGTAGAGTCGCAAGAGTTCCTTCTCCAATTCCACCGGGCTCAGACCTGCTGCGACGACTTCGCCACCCAGCGACAGCGTGATCTTTCCATCGCGCCGGATCTGTTGCGTGGAATCAAGGTTCGGCGCGCCGGGGAACGAAATCTTGACCGTGTCGCCCTCGCGCAATCGCACGTCGAGGTAGGGAACCGTATCGGCGGTGGCAATCGGGGGCGCGGTCTGGCATCCGGTCAACGCGAGCGCCACGCCAGCCAGCAGGATTAGGGAGGAGAAGAACCGGCCGACCGACCGGCGGAAGAGTTGCACGTTCATTTTCACAATGGGGGTAGTCTGGATTTCGAGGAGCAAAGGAAGCAGGCGCATGAGTTATCGTTCACGCCGCGAACGATGGGACGACAGTTACAGGATGGGCCAGATGGCTTCAACACTTATGATCTAACGGCGGAGCGGACCCGGCGCATGAGGCAAAAAGCGTTGCCTCCGACGATCCCGGCCGCCATCATCTATCCTTAGTGCAAGTTCACGTTACCAACACCGGCATCCAACGGCGCCAATCCCTGGCGCAATCGAACTGATGCGTAATCCCATTCAAGCCCTCAAGCTGCTGGTCGGCAACAATTCGGCGTACAACGTCCGCCAGGCCCGCGATAACGACGAGTTGCTCGCCGCCCAGGCGCTTCGCTTCGCCGTCTTCAATCTTGAGCTCAAGGAAGGCCTCCCGGAATCCTATGCCACCGGGCTCGACGTCGATCCGTTCGACGCCATCTGCGATCATCTGGTGGTTGAGCATCTGGCGACCAAAGAAATCGTCGGCACCTACCGCCTGCAAACCGGGAAGATGGCGCTCGAACATCTCGGTTACTACAGCGCGCAGGAGTTTGATTTCGCACCTTTCGAGGCGATGCGCGGCGGGATGGTGGAGCTCGGACGCGCCTGCGTGCATCAGCAGCACCGCAACATGGTCGTGCTCGGATTGCTCTGGAAGGGGATCGCCGACTACGCCAGGGAACATGACGCGCGCTATCTCATCGGCTGCAGCTCGCTCACCTCGCAAGACCCTGCGGTCGGTGCCAGCGTTTACAGCGACCTGTGCCGGAAGTACCTCGCCCCTGCGGAATGGCGCACCACGCCCGTCGCCGCCTTCCACTGCTCCATGGATTCGCTCGCCGCCGAGCCGCAGAAAGTTCCCAAGCTCCTGCGCGCCTACCTGACGCTCGGTTCAAAAATTTGCGGCCCTCCCGCCATTGATCGCACGTTCAAAACCATCGACTTCCTGACCTGGGCGGACCTCGAGGAATTGCCTGCCACCGTTCGCAATCGATTCTCGTGACGCCCGCGCTCCATCACGCAATCCACGCATGAAGGGTGTCCGCAAACATCCCGTGCGCGTGACCGTCCGGTTCCTCTGGATGGCCGGCGAGCTCTCCCTCGCGATGGTGGACTTCGTGATCAACGTCATCTTCGCGCCGAAAGTTCCGTTGCCCCGAGCGCGCGCCCTGTGGCTTCAGCAAACGAGCCGTCGCCTTCTGCGCGTGCTCGGAGTCGAGCTCAAGACGCGCGGGCCGATCCCGCTAAAAGGACTGCTCGTCAGCAACCACCTGAGCTACGTCGATATCATGGTCATCAGCTCGATCACGCCCGTGGTCTTCATCTCCAAGAGCGAGGTGAAACGATGGCCGGTCTTCGGCTGGTTCGCCGTGCTCGGCGGAAGTCTCTTCGTTCAGCGCAACAAACGGTCCGATGTGGCGCGGCTCAATCAGGAGCTCGCTCAAGTCCTCGACAACGGCGCGCTCGTCGTCCTCTTCCCGGAAGGCACCAGCTCGAACGGACAACAGATTCTGCCCTTCAAATCCTCGCTGCTCGAGCCCGTCGCCAGCCTGGACCACCCGTTGTCTGCCGCATGCATCAGCTACTCGCTCGACGATGGCGATCCCGGCATCGACGTCTGTTACTGGGGCGACATGACGCTCGCACCGCATCTCTTGAATCTCTTCTCCAAGCCGCGCATCAGCGCGCGTGTGGCCTTCAGCCAATTGGAGCCGAGCAGCAGCAGCCGGAAGGAACTCGCGCGCGATCTCCATTCCCACATGGTGCAGCTCAAAGATTCCCGGCCCGCTCCTGTCGTCGCATGAACGTCATCGTCACGACCGGCCCCAGCTACGAGCCGATCGATGACGTCCGGCGACTCACCAACTTTTCCACCGGCGAACTCGGGGTTCTCCTCTCCAACCAGCTTGCGAAATCGGGATGCCAGGTCACATGCCTGCGTGGCGTCGGCGCGAACTATCGCGGAGCGATCGAGGGTGGCATTGAGCTTCCCTTCACCACCAACGATGACCTGCTCGCGCAATTGACCCGTCTCAGCCGCGAGAAGCAGTTCGACGCCGTCTTTCACGTCGCTGCGCTCTGCGACTTCAAGGTGAGGACTGTTGAAAACGCCACGGGAGAAACACTCAGCTCTGCGAAGATCGACAGCCGGGTGGATTCGCTCACCCTCCATCTGGAGCCCGCACGAAAACTCATCAGCGAACTGCGTTCGCTCTTTCCGCAAGCCACCCTTGTCGGCTGGAAATATGAACTCGCCGGAAGCCGTTCTGATGCGCTCGCCAAAGCCTGGCGTCAGCTCCGCGAGAACCGCACCGACGCCTGCGTGCTCAACGGCCGGGCGTGGGGCGATGGATTTGCCCTCTGCACGCCACCCGACCAGATTCGTGAGTTGAAGGACAAAGCGGACGTCGCGCAATTTCTTCCCGGCTGGCTGAAGACCCGGCGGCGTGATGCGTAACGTCTGGCACCGAATCTTGTTACTCCAATGAGCCTGCCGAAACTCGAAGTCATCCTGTCGCCTGCCGAATTTACCACTCTCAGCCAGCGCGATTTGAGCCAGGCGGTCTGCGTGGTGTTCGACATCCTCCGTGCCACGACCTCCATGATCACCGCGCTCGCCAACGGAGCCGAGGCGATCATTCCTGTCGCCGAGATCGCCGAGGCCGTCGCGTTGAAGCAAAAGAATCCCAACCTCCTGCTCGCCGGCGAACGCGACGGCCTGCGCATCCGCGCCGAGCTGACGGGCAGCATCGATTTTGACCTGGGCAATTCGCCGCGAGAATTCACCGCTGAGAAAGTTTCAGGCCGGACCATCGTGATGACCACGACCAACGGCACGCGCGCTCTTCGGGCGTGCTCGGAGGCTCGTATAGTTCTTGTTTCGTCCTTCCTCAATCTTCGCGCCACGACGAATTGGATTCTCGAGCGCAAGCCGCAGCACTTGATCCTGGTGTGCAGCGGCACGGGCGAGGAGCCGGCTTTGGAAGACATGCTGGCGGCGGGCGCGCTGTGCGAGAAGGTCTGGTCGAACTACGCGGGCGGCCGGGTCTCGGACGCCGCCGAGATGGCCCGCCGCATTTATCCGCTGATGCAAAGCGATCTGCTCGAAGCGATGAAGGGAGCGAAGAACGGTCGACGGCTGCTCGCGAATCCAGATCTCCGCGACGACGTGCGGCTGTGTGTCCAGCGCGAGACCATCCTCTTCGCCGTGACCATGATGCCGAGCGGCGTGGTGCGGAAGCTGGATTAAGTCGGGCTCGCGTTTGCCTCTGCGATCAGCGCTTCCTGATACCACTGCTGCAACTCCCGGACGAGCGGCGACTGGCGCAGCTTCTGTGCGTCGAGTTCCGAGACGGGGACGATTCCGGTGGCGCTGTTGGTGAGGAAGACTCCATCCATGCCGAGCAATTGTGCGCGAGGAATCTGCTGCTCCAATGTGGGCACTTGATGAGCGCGGCACAGCTCCAGCACGACATCCCGCGTCACTCCGGCAAGCGCGCCATCGCGCACCGGAGGCGTGGCGACCGTGCCATTCGTGATCCAGAAGACGTTGCTGGATGCGGCCTCCGCAACGTCGCCTTCGATGTTGAGGAGCAAGGCTTCATCCGCACCGCGTTCCTCGGCTTCGGCGCGGGCGAGGATTTGCGTCAGCTTGTTCGCGCTCTTGATGGCCGCGAGCGGATCGTGGGTGGCCACGCGAATGGTGGCCGTTGCCATTCTGATTGAGGCGGGCGGCGCAGGCACTGGATGAAGGGTCAGGGCGAGCGTGGGCGTATTGGCGCCCTTGATGGAATAACCGCGCGCCCCGCTGCCGCGACTCACGGTGATGCGCAGCAGGCACTCGGGTAGCGCGTTCTTCTCGATCAATTCCAGCGCGAATCTACGCAACTGATCACACGGCCACGGAAGCGTGATGCGGAGCAGTTCAGCACCGGTCTGAAGACGAGCCGCGTGGCGTGTCCACCATAGTGGGCGGCTGCGGCTGACACGGAGGGTTTCAAACAATCCGTCGCCATACAGAAAGCCGCGGTCCGAGATCGGGACCACGGCTTCTGCTTCCGGAATGAACCGGCCGTTGAGAAAAACAGTCATTCGAGTGCAGACGACTTTCAGTTCGACTGGAGCGCCGCATTCCAATTCGGCGCGTTCGATGTCAGGCACCATCCAGCCCAGGCCGAACTGGAGTTCGGCGTTCCGTTTACCACTTCAGCGCCTGGAGCCGTTTCGCGACTTCCTCGGCGTTGGCGCGGCTGTTGAAGGCGCTGATGCGGAAGTAACCCTCGCCCTTTGAACCGAATCCGCTGCCGGGCGTGATGACGACGTTGGCTTCGTTCAGAATCTTGTCGAACACCTGCCAGCTCGTGTAGCCGGCCGGCGTCTGCGTCCAGATGTAAGGCGCGTTGGAACCGCCGAACACGGTGAGCCCCGCCGCCTTCGCGCCGGCGACGAGCACCTTCGCGTTGCCCATGTAATGCTCGATGAGCGCGCGCACCTGCTGCTTGCCTTCGGGCGAATAGAGCGCCTCGGCGCCGCGTTGCACGGGATAGCTCACGCCGTTGAACTTCGTGCTCATGCGGCGATTCCAGAGAGGATGCAGCGCGGTCATCGTTCCGTCGGACGTCGAGGCCATGAGCGTCTTCGGCACGATGGTGAACGCGCAGCGGATGCCGGTGAATCCGCCGTGCTTCGAGAAGCTGCGGAACTCGATCGCACATTCGCGCGCGCCGGGAATTTCGTAGATGGAATGCGGGGTCGCCGCGTCGGAGATGTAGGCTTCGTAGGCGGCGTCGAAGAGGATGATCGACTTGTTCTTCAGCGCGTAATCCACCCACGCCTGAAGTTGAGCGCGCGTCGCGGTCGCTCCAGTCGGGTTGTTCGGCGAGCAGAGGTAAATGATGTCCGTCTTGACGCTCGGCGGCTCGGGAACGAAACCGTTTGCCGGCGTGCAAGGGAGGTAAACGACGCCTTCATACGCGCCGGATTCGTCTGCGGGACCGGTGTGGCCGGCCATCACGTTCGTATCAACGTAAACGGGATAGACCGGGTCGCTGATGGCGAGTTTGTTCTGGTGTCCGAAGATGTCGAGGATGTTGCCGCAATCACACTTCGATCCGTCGCTGACGAAGATCTCGTCGTCGGCCACCTCGATGCCCTTGTCGCGGAAATCGTTCTTTGCGATGGCGGCGCGGAGGAAGTCGTAGCCTTGTTCAGGACCGTAGCCGCGGAACGTCGCGCGGTTCGCCATCTCATCGACGGCGGTGTGCATGGCCGTGATGACCGCGCCCGGCAGCGCTTCCGTCACGTCGCCGATGCCGCAGCGGATAAGGCGCTTGGCGGCTTCGGGATTCGCGTCACAGAAAGCTTTCACGCGGCGGCCGATCTCCGGGAAGAGGTAGCCAGCTTTGAGCTTCAGGTAATTGTCATTCAGGTAAGCCATAATCAGTCGTCGATAGGGTTCAGTGTTCGGGCCAAAATCAAGGGGCGGACGGTAGCCAAATCATGAGGACTATGCAAGGGGGCGA
>CAMCCU010000050.1 GCA_945872975.1 Pedosphaera parvula Ellin514 | reverse complement strand
CTCGCGCTCCTCGCGTGCGATCAATTCCTTCGTGGCGAGACTGCGGATGTTCACCGTGATGCGGTGATTCGGGCCGGGCAGTTCCCACAGCGTCTCCAGGGATTTGGCGGACAGCTGCGCGGGCCAGCGGGTGAAGACCCGGAGCGCATAATAGTGGCCGTCCATGAAGAAGCCGTGTTTGTCACCCGCCGCCTCGCTCCACCAGCAGTTGGCGTGAATGGAGCGGTCCGGATCAAACGTCGTGATCGGATCGAAGTCCGGCCGCGCGGTGAGGGAAGGGTTGAGGAATCGCGCGAAATGCCGGTGATGGCCCGCGTCATCGAGCGCGGTGAGATGCCCGCCCTGGGCGGCGAGCGCGGCCGTGAGTTTGTCCGCGACCTGTTGCAGCTGGCGCTTCGCCTCGTGCAACACGGCACGATAGCGTTCCTCCAGATGAAACGGGGAGGAGAAAACGTCCGGCATGTTTTCCAGCCGCACGGAAAGGAACAGCGCGGTGCGCTGGCGCACGAGCTGTCCGGCGCGCATCCGCGCGGTGTAGCGCCCGTGCCGTTCCTCACGCGCGAGTTTGCACCAGGCGTTGTTGGTGGTGGCGGTGGCGAGAGCGTAGCGATCGAGCGCGACGTTGAAGTCGGAGATGCGCTCGCTCTGAAAACTGATCCGAACCCCTTCCGGAAGTTGCAGCACGTTGTTCTGCCAGAGGGCCGCGAATTCATCCAGCACCTCGGGCCGAGCCTCGCGCAGATCCGGCAGCGAGAGTTCATAGCCGCGCGAGGCGACATGCGGAAACACGATCAGGTCGTCGAGCAGATGGCCGTCGGGAAAGGTCATGGTAGTTCCTCGTGAGGTGGCTGGGGACCGAAGCCCGGCCCGTGCAGCCAGAGATCGAGCAGGTCGGTGTCGTAACCGGGCGGATGGGTCTGGCGAAAGATCGCGAAACCCACGGTGAGAATCGCCGGCCCCGTGGCCAGCATGGCGCGGAACAGCGTGGCGTGCCCGCCCGCAACCAGCGCCGCAATGATCAGAAGGCTTGCGGCCACGCCACCGAGGGCGGTCCAGAGCAATTCATAACGCAGTCCCCACACCTCGCCGGCGGATTCCTCGCCCGCCGCATGGGTCTCTATGATTCGCAGCGTTTCCATGACGCCGGGTTAGCTGCTAAAGATCGCGCCACTGCTGTTGAAGAAGATCTCGAAGAGAATGCGCATGATCAGAGGGGCAGCGGCGATGAGCGCCCCGCTCACGATGGCGGCTTGGCCTTCCTCGGTTTCGCCCCGGCGGATTTGGCTAGCACCGCCCATGATGCGAATCGTACCGACCAAGAATCCGAACATCATCAGTATGTTCAGCAACACTTTGAGCTTTTCTCTGAGCTCTCCGGCTGCGTCCGCGAGGAGGTATGGGCTGAAGTGCTGTCCCAGGTTCGGCAGGGAGTCGAGGGTGCCGCTGAGGAGGTTTGCCGTCTCCGAAAGAATCGGGACGGCGGTGGAAAGGAAGGTAGTCATGGCAGTGTTAGGTTTTTCAATGAAGGGATATCCCTTCACTGCCATGTAACTGTGGGAGCCCGCTGTTGTTACAGGAGGCGGGGAAGAATCTTTCCTCTGCGGCTCAGCGCTGGCGCGAAGCCGGGCGGACCTTGCGGGCGAGCGCCTGGTAATTCACCGCGTCTTCGAGCACGCCTGCGGCAAACTCAGGCTGGAGAATCTTCTCGCGCAAGGCGCGGCGCACGAGGGTCAGGTCCACGTCCGGATACGCCGACTGGATCCGGCGCTGTTCGGCGGCGAGGCGTTTGGAGAAAGTCTTGAGCTTGGCCGGAACGAGCTGGCTGTAATCGTCCACGATGTCGCCGCGCCGATCGCCTTTGCGACCGCGACCGACTTCTGCGCGGGCTTCGAGCACTTCCACCAGCGCTTCGGCGCAGAGATAATGACGGCACGCCAGATCGGCATTGCGCCGCTGCGCGCGCGTCGCCGTTAGCGCTGCATTGAGACGGATCATCAGCGCGGGAAACAGCGCCGCCAGACGCCGCCAGCCGAGCTCTTTCGCATCCTGGGCCGCCGCCACGTTGCGGAGCAGCGTTCCGGCCTGCGCCGGCGTGAGATTGAGTTTGCGAGGCACGCCCAGCGACCATGCCAGAAAAGGCAGGAGATTCCAGATAATCCGAGTTTTGCAAACGGCGCTTTGTCACCTTCCGCCACGCATTACGCTCCGTGACGTATCGCCTCGAACAACCAGGCGCGTGCAAAAGCCCAGCGTCGCTCCACCGTCGGCACAGAGATTCCCAATGCGTCGGCAATCTCCTGATGCGCCAGACCGGCGAAGAACCGCAGCTTCACCAGCTTCGCCAACTCGGCATCTTCCAGCGTGAGTTTCTCCAGCGCATCATTCCAGCTTTGTTCGCACAGCCCTTCCAGCTTTGTTCGCACCACGACACATGGATCTGCTGGCGAGTCGCCGGCCGCCCGGCGCAAAGTCCGTGCAATTACCGATTGGCGGCTGCGATCCGCCGGCCCAGCTTGTCTGCAGATTTGGAAAGGGCTTCGGCCAAAGGGCTGATCGAATCACGGGTTTGCCTGCACGGAGCGCGGTCCGGCTAAAACGCCCGCAGAACGGCTGAGGACGGACCGCGCATTCCTGCGCTTCCGCAGGGTTGTCTTCAGAAAGTTCATCCCTCCGTCCGCTCCCCTGACGCCTCGCCGTCTCTTAGGATCTCGCCGGTCACGAACTCCTCATTGAATGCGCCCTGCGATCGTGCTCGTCTGTCTTTGCGACCATTGCTTATGACACGATTGCTCCTTTCCATCGCTGTGTCCCTCACCGTCACGGCCACCACGCTTTCTGCTGCTGTCGAGTGGCCGGAATGGCGCGGTCCCGGTGGACAAGGCCACGCCGCCGGCAGTGGCTTGCCCGTGCGCTGGAACGAAGGCCAGAACGTCACGTGGAGAACCCCGATTGCCGGACGCGGCTGGTCGTCACCGGTGATTGCGGGCGACCAAATCTGGCTGACCACGGCCATTGAGACGGAAGCCAATCCCGAGGACGCCAAACGCCGCCTCAAGACCAATACCGGCGATCAGCCACTTACCCTGATGGAAAAGGTCGAGTATCGCGCCGTCTGTGTGGATCGAAAGTCCGGCAAAATGACGCACGACATATCTCTCTTCACCGAACGTGAGCCGCAGTGGGTTCACAAGCTGAACAGCTACGCTTCGCCGACTGGCGTCATTGAACCGGGCCGGTTTTACACGCACTTCGGTGCGTCCGGCACGGTGTGCCTCGATACGAAAACCGGCAAGGTGCTGTGGCGGAACTCCGACCTGAAGATTCAGCACGAGAACGGTCCCGGCAGCTCGCTCATCCTATGGCGCGACTTCGTCATCTTCCACATGGACGGCAGCGATTTCCAATACGTCGTCGCGCTCGACAAGCGCACCGGCAAGGTTGCCTGGAAGACCGACCGCACCGGCAAGATGCACAGTAATCCGCAGCTGAAGAAATCCTACGCGACGCCCCTCGTGCTCGAAGTCGATGGCAGGGAGCAGCTCATTTCGCCCGGCGCGAACTGGCTCTACGCCTACGACCCCGCGACCGGACGCGAGCTCTGGAAACTTGAATACGGCAACCTCGGCTTCTCGCTCTCAGCGCGGCCAGTCGTGGGTCACGGCATAATCTTCCTCAGCACCGGCTTCATGCGGCCTGAGTTGCTCGCCATCCGCTACGGCGGCGGCAAGGAGCCGTCGATTGCGTGGCGTTACACCAAGGGCGTCCCGACCATGGCGTCGCCGCTGCTCGTCGGTGAGGAACTTTATTTCGTCTCGGACTCCGGCGGGATGTTGACCTGTCTCGACGCGAGGACCGGGCAGGAGAACTACCGCGAACGTCTCGGTGGCGAGCACAACGCCTCGCTGCTTCACGCCGATGGCCGCATCTACATCCCCAGCCGCACCGGTGTCACCGCTGTCATTGAGCCGGGCAAAGTCTTCCAGCTGATCGCGAAGAACGAACTACCCGGACAAATCATGGCCTCCCAAGCCGTGGCGGATCGCGCGATGTTCCTGCGCACGGACGCCGCGCTGTATCGCATCGAGGAGAAAGCTCCCGCCGCCACGCCGTGATTATGCGCACCAAGAACTCGCAATGGATCAGTCTGGCCCTGCTGACCCTCTTTGAGCTCAGTGTTCAGGCTGCTGAGAATGATTGGTCCACTACCCGTGTTCCCGGCGCATGGGAAACCAACGGCCTGGCCGCTGCTCGCAATCTTGACGGCTTCGCCTGGTATCGCGGCTGGCTCAAGCCGCACGACAGTTTCTTCACGCCGCACGAGCGGAATCTCTTCGCCGAGTCCGTCACGCTGAACGTCCGCAGTCTCGCCGACGCGCACGAAGTTTTCGTCAATGGCACGCGCGTGGGCGTGGGCGGAACATTCCCGCCACAGTTTCAGAGCGGACGCGAGGGCAATCATCGCCACAAGATTCCACCCGGCCTGCTGCGCAAGGGCGAGTGGAACGAAATCGTCTTCCGTGTTTACAACGCGTCTGGTCCCGGCGGTTTCCTCAGTGAAGCGCCGTTCGTCATGGATTACTTCAACGAGTGCGTGCTCGAAGGCGACTGGGAATGGCGCGCGGGTGACGACGCATCCTGGTCTGCCGGCACCTCGCTCAAGGAGAAGCCGCCGCGCGCTGCCTTCGATCAGTATCACGAAAGCAACCGCGTGCTCGGCGAAGCGGCGCAATTTGTCCACGGCCCGAAGCTCTCGCCACAGGAATCCGCGACGAAGTTCAAAGTCGCCGATGATCTCGTCGTCGAGCAATTGCTTCACGAACCACTCGTCGCCCAACCCACGCACCTGAGCTACGACGCGCGTGGCCGACTCTGGGTCGCGCAGTATCGCCAGTATCCATATCCCGCAGGTGTAAAGATGCTCAGTCGCGACAAGTATTACCGCGCGCATTACGACAAGGTTCCGCCCGCGCCGCCGAACCACGATCGTGGTCGCGACGTAATTTCCATTCACGAAGACACGGACGGCGACGGCGCTTTCGACAAACACAAAGTCTTCGTCGACGGCTTGAACATGGCCAACGCTGTCCTGCCTGGTCGCGACGGCGTCTGGGTGATGAACACGCCGTATCTGCTGTTCTATCCCGACCGTGACGGCGACGACACTCCCGACGGACCGCCCACCGTGCATCTCGCGGGCTTTGGTTTGGAGGACACGCACTCGGTCGCGAACGGTTTGATCTGGGGGCCGGACGGTTGGATTTACGGTGGGCAGGGGAGCACCACTTCCAGTCGCGTCGTAAGGCCCGGTCTCGATGCGGCGGGCGCGGAAGGAGTCTATTTCGAGGGCTGCATGGTCTGGCGTTATCATCCGGTGACGCGCGTTTACGAACTGTTCGCCGAAGGCAGCGGCAATGTCTTTGGGCTCGAACTCGACGGCGAAGGCCGGCTCTTCAGCGGCCACAACGGGGCGGAGACGCGCGGCTGGCATTACCTGCAAGGTGGCTACTACATGAAACAGGGCGTGGACCCGGGCAAGTTCGGCCCGCCGCGCAATCCGTTTTCCTTCGGCGAACTGCCATGGATGAAACTCGCCGCGCCCATTCAACGCTTCACCCACGGCGTGGCCGTGGTCGAAGGCACCGCTCTTCCAACGTCGCGGCAGGGACAGATGTTCTGGATCGATCCCATTCACAGCCTGGTCGTCGCGACCGAGCGGCAGCCCCGTGGTGCGACCTTTGGCACGCGTGAGCTCGACCAGGTGTTGAAGAGCGCGGACGAAGGCTTTCGTCCCGTGTTCATCGTGAACGCGCCGGATGGATCGGTGCACATCGCGGACTTCTACGAGCACTACATCGCGCACGGGCAGCATTACCAAAGTCAGATCGATCCCACGACCGGCCGCATCTACCGCCTGCGCGGCAAGGAGTCGGTAATGGAGAAGGACGTGAATCTCACACGCAAGAGCACGGACGAACTTCTCGCGCTGCTGTCGCATCCGAACAAGTGGCACCGCCACACCGCTGCCCGCCTGCTTGGCTGGCGCGCGACGACGGAAGTTCAGTCGAAGCTCCGCGCACTGCTCGCCATTCCGTCCGCTCCGCTTGCGGCGCTCTGGGCGTTGCATCGAGCCGGCGGCCTGGATGAAGCCACTGCGCTCGCCATGCTGAAACATTCGTCACCGACGATTCGCGAATGGACCGTTCGTCTGCTTGGCGACCGCAAGGAGCTTTCCTCGATCCTCGCTACTGCAATTCAGGATCAAGCGCGCGCCGAAACCGACGTCCGCGTGCGCGCGCAAATGGCATCCTCCGCCCGCCGTCTGCCGGTCGCGCAAGCGTTGCCGCTCGTGAACGCGCTCTTCACCCACGCCGAGGACACCAGCGATCCATGTGTGCCGCTGCTCTGCTGGTGGGTGCTCGAAACGCATCTCGCCCAGCTGCGTGATGCGGTGCTCGCGCTCTTCCAATCGTCGGCTGTCCGGGAACTCCCGCTCGTGCGGGAACACATCCTGCCGCGCCTGATGCGGCGCTTCGCTGTCGAGGGACGTCGTCAGGATTTGCTCGTCTGCGCCGGGTTGCTCCGCGCCGCTGCGGCTTCGACCAACGAAACGGCGCAATTGATGAAGGGTTTCGAGGAAGCGTATCGCGGTCGTGTCATGACCGGTTTGCCGGATGAGCTCCTTGCCGCGCTTGCTGCCACCAGCAACGCGCCGCTGGTCATGAGGGTCCGCCAGCGCGAAGCGGCCGCCGTGGATGAAGCTCTCGCGCAGATTCAGAACGCCAAGGCGAAACTGGAAGACCGTCTCCTCTATGCCCGCACGCTCGGCGAAGTTCGCGAGCCCAAGGCGGTGAAACCGCTCCTCCTATTGGCCACGGGCGAACAGCCCGTCGCGCTTCGCAAGGCCGCCTTGTCCGCTCTGACTGCGTACGAAGATGACTCCATCGCCACGAACGTTCTCGCCGCGTTGCCGAAGTTTTCCAGCGACGTTCGTCCCGCCGCGCTTGCGTTGCTGACGAGTCGCACGACGTGGAGCGTCGCGTTGCTGCAGGAGTTGGAGGCGAAACGAATCGACAACGCACTGCTGCCGCCGGACATCGCCGATCGCCTGCGTCAGTCGAAGGACAAATCCGTCCGTGAACTGGCTTCGAGAATTCTTCCACGCGCGCCCGTGGCCACGACCGCCGCGTTGCAGCAGCGCATCACGGAAGTGGAAGCCATCCTCAAGCGCGCGCCGGGCAATCCTTATGCTGGCGAAGCGCACTTCAACCAACGCTGTGCCGCGTGCCACAAGCTGTTCTTCAAGGGCGGCAACGTCGGGCCGGACCTCACGGCTTATCAGCGCGACAATCTCGGCACGCTGCTCATCAGCGTTCTAAATCCGAACGCGGAGATTCGCGAAGGCTACGCTTACGTTGAGATTGAGACCATCGACGGTCGCAACCTCGGAGGTTTCCTCACCGACCGTGATGCGCAGGTCACCGTGCTGCGCGGTCTCGATGGCCAAGACATCACGCTGCGCGCCGCCGACATCCGCTCCGTCGAACCCACCGGTCGCAGCCTGATGCCGGAAGGGTTGCTTGATGATTTGAACGACGATCAACTTCGCGATCTCTTCGGTTACCTCCGTCAGTCCCAGCCATTCACTCGTTGAACCCACCATGCCTATGAACACCTCCATGAAACGTCTCCTCGTCGTCGCCGCGCTTTGCCTTGCTCCCGCGCTCAGTCGCGCTGCGGAAATTCGTCTCGGCCTCATCGGTCTCGACACTTCGCACGTCACCGCCTTCACCGAGACGCTCAACAATCCGAAGGCGAAAGATCATGCGCCGGGCGCGCGCGTGGTGGCGGCGTTCAAGGGCGGCAGCGCGGACATTCCGTCGAGCATCGGCAAGGTGGAGGAATACACCACGACGCTCCGCGACAAATACGGAGTGAAGATCTACGACACTATTCAGGAGGTGTGCGCGAACGTGGACGCGGTGTTGATCGAAGCGGTCGATGGTCGTCCGCACCTGGAACAGGCGCGCATCGTCATCGCCGCGAAGAAGCCGCTCTACATCGACAAGCCGGTGGGCGGCACGCTGCGCGACGCGCTGGAAATCTACCGTCTAGCCGAGGCGGCGGGTGTGCCGATCTTCAGTTCGTCCTCGTTGCGCTTTGCGAAGAACACGCTGGCCGTGCGCGGCGGCAGCATCGGCAAAGTGCTGAGCGCCGAAACCACCAGTCCCGCAGCGCTCGAGCCGCATCATCCCGATCTCTACTGGTATGGTGTCCACGGTTGCGAATCGCTCTTCACCGTCATGGGGACCGGTTGCGAAACCGTGGAGCGCCGCAAGACCGCTGACGGAAAGATTGAAGTCGTCGGCAAGTGGAAGGGCGGCCGCACCGGCATCTTCCGCGAAGGCCCGGGCTACAGCGGCAAGGCGATTGGCGAAAAGGGCGAGGCTGCGGTCGGTTCGTTCGATGGCTACGGGCCGCTTGTCGCGGAGATCGTAAAGTTTTTCCAAACCAGGCAGCCGCCGGTGTCCTCGGCCGAGACCATCGAACTGTTCGCCTTCATGGAAGCCGCGGACGAGAGCAAGCGGCAGGACGGCAAGCCGGTGTCGATCGCCGATGTGCTGGCGAAGGCCAGGGCGAAATAGCAGCGGCTAACATCGCAGCCCCCCCGCCTCACTCCACGAGCTGGACCTGGTAGAAGCGCTGGGTGGGGTTGCGGGTGTTGGTCTTGGTGGCGGTGGTGCCGGTGGCGGTGACGTCGCCGGGGAGAGCAGTCCAGGTGGCGGCGGCGAGGTCGTCCTTGTATTGCACGCGGTAAACACGGCCGGGCTGGGTGGTGAAGGTGAGGGTGACGTTCGCGCCAGCAACCTCGATGGACGTGACCGTCGGCGCCGTCGGCGCCGTGCCTGCGTTGGCGGCGCGCGGGCTGGCGGCGGGGAGGAGCACGAGGTTCGCGCTGCCGTCGGGGCTGCGGCCCATGCTCACGTTGTCGAGCTGGTTGGTGAAGGTGACCGTGTCGATGGTGGTGCCGTCGGCGGCGAAGAGCCCGATGGCTTCACCGGCGGCGCGCAGGCTGAAGCTGACGTGCAGGTCGGCGCGGTTGGTAGAGTTCTGGCCAGGCTCGCCGTCGGCCCAGACGAGGAGATGACCGCCGGCGGGGATGACGTAGCGGCCGTTGGCCGGCACTTCAAACTGGAACCGGTTCGTCAGGTTGTCGGTGAGGTAGTAGCCGCCGAGATCGACCGCGCTGGCGCCGGGATTGTAGAGCTCAAACCAGTCTTCGAAGTTTCCATCCGCCGGATCAGCAATGCCGCTGGCGCTGTTGTTGGCGGCCATCCATTCGTTGATGTAGACGACGAGGGGCGCGGAGCTGCCGTCGTTCGCCGCACCAGGCGTGGCGTGGTGCATGGTGCCGCGGTAGAAGGGCTGGCCATCGGGCACGCTGCCGTAGGAATGGTTGGCAGGCACGGGCACGTCGTTGAAGTAGTCGAGGATTTGCGGCGCGCCTTCGACGGTGCGGGAGAGGACGACATGGCTGGTGTTGAGCCGGAAGCTGGTGTGCAGTTCGGAGGCGGTGCTTTCGCCGGGTTCGCCATCGCACCAGATGAGGAGGAAGCCGCCGGCAGGAAGGGTGCGGCCGGAGGGGAACGCCCATTGCGCGAGGGTGACGTAGTTGTCGGCCAGGAAGAGTCCATCGAGGATCAAGGGCGTGGCACCGGCGTTGTGCAGCTCCAGCCACGGATCGCGATCGCCGGCGTTGTCGACGGCGCCGTTGGTGTTCTGCGGCACGACTTCGTTGAGCCAGAGCGCGGGATACGGCGGCACGGTGCCGGCGGTGAGATTGGCGACGCCGGGGGTGGGACCGGCGGGGCGCAGATTGGGCCTCGCTTGGAAGGAGGTGCCGGCGCGCAGAAGCAGGTTGGTGTTGTTGCCGGGCAGATACCAGCCGCTGAGGGTGTAGGCCGCGTTGGTGACCACGGCGGGATTCACATCCTGGTAGAAGGTGGTGAGATTGGCGGTGCCAGGGGTCTGGAGGTAGTGCAGGGAGCTGCTGCCGGAGCGGGCGAAGCCGTTGGTGAGATGGGAATTGGTGGCGACGGCGGAGAAGTTCCACGGGGGCGCCAGGGGGGATTCGAAATCGCCGTTGACGATGGAGTTAGGGCCAACGCTGGGCGCGCTGCCGGGGACGAGCGAGAGGTCATCGAGGTAGAGGTCGCCGCCAAGATTGTCAAAGAAGATGGAGAGGCGCGAGGTGCTAATGGAGGCGGTGAGGCTGAAGAAGCGCCAGCCGCTGCCATCGGACCAGTTGCTGACGCGGGCGTTGTCCGCCGTGGCGTCGATGAGCTGGACGGACTGGCCGAGGCCGTCCGCGGCAGCGGGCCACGGCATCCCCGGCTCGTAACGCACGCGATCCACCACCAGCGGAGAAGTGGTGGGACCTGTGGGCTTCAACAGGGTCAGCGTTTCGCCGGCATTGTTGAGCTGCCCGTCAAACTCCGCATTAACCAGCGCGCTGGCTCCATAGGTGTTCGCGAAGGCGCCGCGATCATTGGCGACGACGAGGTGTTGCCGGTTGGTGATGATGCTGCCTGCCGGGAAGGTCAAGCCAGTGCCGTCGAGTTCCCAGCCGCTGAGATCGAAGGTGTTCGTCGTCGGATTGAACAGCTCGACGAAGGCTGCGTCCGGCGCGAGCGGGTTGAACATGATCTCGTTGATGACCACGTTGCCGACCGGCGAGAGCGGTGTGCTGTTTGCCACGATGGTGATGCTGTCGGTGAAGTTGCCCAGCACAGCGCCGTTCCGATCGAGCGCGGTGACGGATAGCGAATTGGCCCCGGCTTCCAGAGGGACGATCATGCTCCACGCGGTGGGGCTGGTCCACGTCACCGGATACGCGGCGCCGTTGATCAGAATCGTCTTCACGCTGACCGGAGCGGTGCCGGTCAGCCGGATGACGCTGCCGTTGGTGGTGAAGTCATTTCCGCCATTGAAGGTGACTGCGAAGGTGGCATTCGTGCGGCTCGTGAGCTGACTGCGAATGTAGGTGCGACGCGCGCTGATCCAGGTTTTGACGCTGGCCGGCGAGGCCGGCGCGAAACCGTTCGCGGTGAGCGCGGCCTGGATGGCATCGATGCGCGCCGCTAGTCGGCTGTCCTCCATCGGACCGTTCACAGCATCCTCGAAGGCGCGCCAGTAAGCGCGTTGAAGCAGCGGATGGTTGCGCAGCTTGGTGGCGATCGGATCGCCGGGCTGCGCTCCGCCATTTCCGTTGATCATCAGGTCCGCATCCGTCGCGGAGCTGTTCAAACCGAAGGAGAAATCGATGTCCCACGGCATCATTGCCCAGCGGTCGCCCGGCGGTTTGTAGGCGTACATGTTCTTGCCGAAGGTCCAGCCCCAGGTGTCCCAGTTGCCCGCGATGCGTTGCACCGCCATTGCGCGAAACCAGCTCTCGATGTCAATCAGCGAGTCCACCTGGGCGGCGAACAGGTTGGTGTCCGACAACGCCATCGTCTCGACGAGCGTGAAGAGATTGGTGAAGTCGTTCACCGAGCCCTGCACCGCGCGCGGCGCCCAGATCCAGCGATAGCGTTTCGGCGGAACCGTTCCGCCGGTCGTGGTGAACTTCTCCAGCGTGGCGCGAATGTCACTTAGAAAGCTGTTGCCGCTGTCGGGAAGTTCCAGCCAGTCCTGGGCCTTGTACAAGTTGCCGCCGGTGTCGTTGGAGAACCATTCGCGAAGGAATTCGCCAGCCGGCTGCTGGGTGTCCTCGAAGATGGTGGTGCGCGCCTGGCCGTTCACGAACACGCGCACGAAGCGGCGGTGCAGCGACGGCACGCCCATTTTTCGCGCGATCCACCAGATGGTCTGCTCGCGGATCATTGTGTAGTCGAGAATGGAAAGGTCGGTGCCCCAAGGGCTGCCCGGCGGCGAGAGAATCAGATCGGTCTCGCCGAGCATGGCGTCGTCCGAAGGCATCGCGAGCTGGTAATCACACGGGACGCCCAGCGGTCCGGTGTTGAGCGGCGTGTGGAACGGGCTGCCGCTGTACATCACGCCGGCGTTGTAGATCACACGCCAGTCGCCGTAGACGAACGTCGTGTCGAGCGTCTCGTTGCTCTGCGGCTCGCGGGTTTCCCACCGCGTGCGGTTCGTCTGCGTGAACCAGAAGCGATACGTGCCGATGTCGCCGGCGGGCAGGCTCTCGCCCCAGCGCACGAGACATTCGCGAACGGGTGCGTCGCTCGGAAAAATCGTCGACGCGCCCAGCGTGTCGGTGGTGGCGAGATGGAATGCCGCGAGCGTGCCCGACGACTGGCCGGGAATTCTTCCCGCGTAAACCCCTGCGCCAATCGAATCCATCGTCACCGTGGTGAGCGTGGTCGACGGATCGAGACGATACTTCAACTGCACCGCGCCCAACCCCTGCGAGTCGGCGACCCGCGCATAGATTGTCACTGGAGCGAACGCCACCGGCAGCGCGGGCAGATGCGTGACGTCGGTGATGGCCGGACCGGCGTTTGCCACTGCGCGCGAATTGGCGCGGCCCGGCGTGCCGAACGCGGAGGTGGTGAGCGTATTGCCATACGCTTCCAGCCAGCTGCCGCGCAGGCGGAGGAGAATCTCGGGATGGCCAGCCAGCCAGCGAACCTTCGCGCGAATCGTTGCGGTCTGGTTGGCGCTGAACGCGCTGGTCAACGCGGTCTGCGCCTTGTTTGGTCCGGTGTCGCCGCGCCCGGTCGCGCGCAGATGGAGAACCTTGGCGCCGCTGAAGCCGCCTGTGTTCTCCACGGTGGATAGGCGATGCGTGCCCTGGAACGTCCAGCCATTCGTGCCGTTCTCGAAGCCGGGATTGGCGACGCGATTTGCGGGGTTGCCAGTGAGCAACACTTCGATGTCGTCCACGAGACACTCGCCTTCGCCCTGTAGAAATACCTGCAACCGATCGGGCGTGCCCTGGCCGTTGTCGATCGTGCCGGTGAACTCGATGGTCTTCCACCCGCTGTCAGTCGAGCTGTCGCTGTCCGCCCAGTTCGGCGCGAGCCGCGGGTCGGAGTCCGCGTCGATGAGTTCGAGACTGCTGCCGCCTGCATCGCTCCAGCGACCCCAGCGCCCGCCGTTAGCGTAAGTCACCTCGCTGACGACGTAGTGAACGGTGTTGGTGCCATTGGCCTCGGGAGCTTCCAGCGCGATGCGTTCGCCGCCGTTCGCGAGCTTGCCGCTGAAATTGCCGACGACGCCCGCCGCACTCAGGCCGGGATGATTCGCCAGCAACCGCGTGACGTCCTTCGCGATGACGAGGTAACCGCCGGCCGGAATCGTCGTGCCCGCCGGGAGTTCCAAGCTTACGCCGCCGCGCAAGCGCCAGCCGCCAACGCTCACCGCGTTGGTCGAACGATTCTTCAGCTCGATGAACTCCTCGCCGCTGTCGCCGCTGATGGGCGAGTAGAAAATTTCGTTCAGCACGACGTCAGGGAGAAGCGCGGGGGAATTCGTGGTGCCGGCCGTGCGCGTGTTCAGCCGCGAGAACAACGGCGCGCCGTCGGGAGTGCGGCCGCTCGAGATGCCGCGTTGCTGACCGTCATAGCGCACGGCATCGAGCACGCGGCCGGTGGCGTCGCGAAACCAAATCGTCTCGCCGCCGGCGCTGAGCGAGAAGCCGAGCTGCGTTTCGCTGAACACGACAAAACCGCGCGGGCTAAGGGTGGTGCCGGGCGGAATGAGGAACTTGTTCGTGCCCGCGTCGTCGCTGAGGAAACAACCGTCCAGCGTGACGGGCTGCGCGGAGAGATTGTGAAGCTCGATGAAGTCCGGAACGGCATCGCCGTTGGCGAGGAATTCGTTGATGACGACGGGAAGGTTGGCCGGGCCATTCGGTTCAGCGACTCCCGGTGAACCGCCAGGATTGCGGCTGGCTTCCCAGGAACGCGCGTTGTTCATCCCGTAGCTTGGCCGCGCGAGCACGAGCGAATGCCCTGCGCCGTCCGCCGCCGCAGGCCACGGCGGCTGCGAGTCGTAGTCCACTTCGAACACGACGGCGTTCGCGTCGTCGCGCAGGCGCAGCGTGCCGCCGGCGTTGTTCAGCCGGTTGGTGAATCCGCCGAGCACGTTCGCGATGCCGTAGGCGGCGGTGACGTCTGCCGGGGATGCAGCAACGACGATGTAGCCGAGGGCGGGAATGGTTGTGCCGGCTGGAAACGTGAAATCGTATTCGCCCGTGATCCGGAAGCGACCGATGTCCTCGGCCCACGGCTGTGAGTTGTAGATCTCGACAAACTCCAGATGGGTCACAGCCGCATTGTTCGTCGGGTGGAACATGATTTCCGAAATGACGAACGGCCCGCGTCGCGTGGCCGGGCCGATGGGTTCCGTCGGGGGACGCAGGGCGGCCAGCAGGTTCGGCGAGAAGTCGAGCGCGGTGAAGTTCACATTCGTGGACAATGTGTTCGCGCTCAGGTCGGCGACGCCGGTGATGGCGAGTGTGTAGGGTTGGCCGGGCGCGAGTGGCGTGGTGGTGAGGTCGAACGAGTTCGGCCCCGCCCCTGCCGCCAGGGTGAGAATCGAAGCTCCGTTGTTCAGCGCGAAATTGTTGAGCGCCGCGTTCACCGGTTCGTTGAAGGTGACGGTCACACGGTTGGCGTCCACCTGCACGGGCGGGCCGGCCAGCGCGGGGGGCGTGAGGTCGGAGGTCATGGTGATGATGCCGCGCACGGCCGTTTCGTCGCCGCCGAGGCCCGTCTTGATCCCGACGACAAAGCTGATGGTATCGCCGGCGGCGACCAGCGACTGCACGTTGAATGTGCCGGTGGCCTGCGGCAGCGTGTCGCTTGCGGCGACGACATGGAACAGCTCCGTCGAGTTGCGGAAGACGAATCCTTCAACGCTGTCGCCACCGGGAATCAGTTCACGGAAACTGCCCGTGATGATGGCGAGATTTCCGTTCGCCACGTCCGCGGCGCGGAGCGTGTAGCGGAGAATCACGAAGGGCTTTCCGCCGCCGCCGATCTGGACCGGGTCGCCGGGATGCACGAGCAGGTCGGTGCCGGGGACGCCTGCGTTGAATTGTCCGTCCGCGAACATCTTGAAGGCGTTCGCGCCCGTGTTGGTGCCAAGCACGGCACCGAGGTTGAAGCTGTTCGCGCCGCCGCCGTAGCCGATGTTCCCGGCATTGCCCACGGTGCCGCCATAGTTCAGCGCCGTCTCGGTGCCGCCGTTCGCGGTCGTGGATTGCAGATACGCCCAGCCCGGTCTCGGCGTGGTCGGGCGGAAGTCGGCGCCAAGAGTTGCGACCACCGTGGACGGCGCTGTGGCGGCTGCGCTCTGAACCTGGGCCTGGACCGTGAGCGAGGCGAGCAGCATGGCGAGCGTCAGGCTGGAGCGGGTGAGTATCGATTTCATGGGCAAGCTGGAGCAGTGGTTACGTCGTCGGCCCACGGAGTAATCCACACGGCAGACGACGGCGCGGAACTCGAGGGAACACTCCCGCATTGAAGCACAGTCTGCCGCTACGTGGAACTGCCATTATCCAACCGGACCCGATGAGAATCCACCTGCCCGTCAGGGGTCGAACGGAGTCATGACAGCCTCTTCGATCACGGAGGCGGCGTGTCTTTTAAACACCTTTTCTCCAGGCCGGCTTCCGTATCTAATCCCCGGGCAATTTTTGATTTATGAATGACGGCCAAAACAGTCGGTTTAAAAGTACGATGGGCAGTTTCATTTTCCTGAGCCGCTGGCTGCAGGCGCCGCTTTACTTCGGGCTGATCGTCGCCCAGAGCGTCTACGTGTATCACTTCATGGTGGAGCTGTGGCATCTGCTGCAAAAAGCCACCACCATCACCGAGACGGAAATCATGCTTGTCGTGCTGGGGCTGATTGACGTGGTGATGATCGCGAATCTGCTCATCATGGTGATCATTGGCGGCTACGAGACGTTCGTCTCACGGCTGCGGTTGGAGGGACATCCTGACCAGCCGGAATGGCTGTCTCATGTGAACGCCGGCATTCTCAAGGTGAAGCTTGCGACCGCGCTCATTGGCATCTCCTCGATTCATCTGCTCAAGAGCTTCATCAACGCGGACAAGCTCGATACCAAGACGCTGCTCTGGCAGGTGGTGATCCACGTGACCTTCGTGGCGTCCGCGCTGATTCTCGCCTGGATTGACCGCCTGACCTATCGCCCGCCGGGTCCGGAACACTGACCTCGCGTGGAGCTTGTCCCCGCTGGAGCCCTGCCGCCCCGGCCTCGTCCTATTGAGCTGATGGCGCGTTGAGTTCCGATTCGCTCCACGGCGTTTCCCGCGAACCAGCGGCGGAGCGGATGGCCTGCACGTCGGCGGCTTTTACCGCTGCGGCGTTCGGGCCGAATGTCCCGCGCACGAAGGTCAGCACGTCGGCGATCTGCTCGTCAGACAATCCTCCCATCGCCGGCATCGGGACCGCGCCCGGGCCGCCAAAGTTCTGGCCTGCGATCGTGATCGGTCCCTGCAAACCGTGCAGCACGATCTTGATCAGCCGTGCCGCGTCTCCGCGTACCCACTCGCTCCCAGCCAGCGGCGGATACACGCCGGGTAGGCCCTTGCCCTCGGGCTGATGACACGGCAGGCACGCCATTTCATAGATCGTCTCGCCCGGCGATGCCTGCTTCGGCGGCGTGCCGAGAAGCTTCTTCAAGTAATCCGTCTGCGCCGCGCTGCCGAGCTTGAGCTGGTTCGAAGCAAACGCACTCGCCCATCTCGGCTGCAAGGCGCGCGCACTCTGGCGCATCGCATAATCGAGGAACGGATCGCGCGAACGATCCACCGCCGCCGCGACGACTTCCACCGCTTCCGCCTTCGGCACGTAGCTCGCGGCGACCACGGCTTCGAGCCGCACGCGTGCGTTGTCGTCCTGCACGCGTTCGCGCAGGAGTGAGAGCGATTCGGGCAGGCGATTCGCCCAAATGCCTGCCGCGCGCGCGCCGTAAGCCCGCACGCGAGCGTCCTTTGCGTTGAGGAGTCTTTTCAGTAGCTCTGCATTGGGCGACTCATGCGCCTCGAAGACCCCGGTGACTTCGAGCAGCAGGTGCTCGTTCTCAGGCGCCCCAAGTGGAATCTTCGCCACGAATGCAATCGCGGCGGAAAGCACTTCCGCGGCGGGCGCATCGAAGAGCAATCGCTTCGCCTGATAGCGCGTCCAGCGTTCCGGCGATCGGAGCTGTTCCAGCAACTCGGCTGGCTTCATCACGGCGAGATTCGGCTGCTTGATCGGTGCGCGATTTTTCGCGCTCACGCGCCAGATGCGGCCATGCGTGCGGTCGCGCATTGGGTCGGCGTAGCTCACTTGATAGTGACCAATCACCGGGTTGAACCAGTCCGCGGCGTAGATCGCGCCGTCCGGTCCGACGCTCACGTCCACCGGACGGAACGAGCTGTTCGTGGACTTCACAAGCCGCGGAAGTTGCTTCGTCTTGAAGCCCGAACCGGCGTCCTCGAAACGATGCACTTCGAGGAGCGCGCCGAAATAACCGCCGATCAGCGCGCAGCCCTGGATGTCGTCCGGCAACGCGCGGGTGCCGATGATGTCAATCGACGTTGTCTTCGGCGACGTGTCGAAGAGCGGGCCGACCGAGTGATA
>CAMCCU010000049.1 GCA_945872975.1 Pedosphaera parvula Ellin514 | reverse complement strand
CTTGATTTCCCGAACGGACAATCGTCAGGCGCGGCTGATCCGTGCCGGCCGTAAACGTCACGACGCTCGGGTTCGGATTGATCGGATTGCCGGTCAGATCGGAGAGCTCGCTGACATCGAGCTCGTAGGTATCGCCCGCGACCAGCCCGAACTGCATTTCAACAATGACCGTCTTGCCATCCGGCTGCAGCACCCCCGAGATGGCTCCATTTTCGGGAAGGATTTTATAACTGAACCCCTCAGCGGCTGAAGAGGGCTCCACAAGCTCGTTAAACCGCACGACCACATGGGTAAGGTTCGTGCTGAAGACTTCCAATACCTGGGGCCCGGTCACATCCGGCACCACGGTCAGGGTCGCCGACCGGCTGGTCACCGACGATCCGACTTTGGCCACCTGTACGCTGAAGGTCGCGCCGTTGTCCGCCACGATGGTGGGCTGGATGGTGTAGGTCGGCAGCGTGGCACCGGCGATCAGGCTGCCGTCGCGGAACCATTGATATTGCAGCGGGAGACGGCTGGGATTGTTCAACTGCAACGAGAAGGTGGTCGGATTGTTTTCATCCGCCGTGAGGTTGGCCACGTCGTGCGCGATGGAGAGCGATCCGCCGAGATCACGAGGTGCCAACGGGAAGGCGATGGCGGCACCCGCCATCGAGTTGGCATCGATTTCCGTGTCGAGGCTATCGACCGGCAGCGGAACACCAGTGCCCGCCAGACGCGCCGCGACTTTGAGGTAGTCCGGCCCGGCAGCGCCCTTGTACAATCCCTCGATGTAATAAGCCCGGCCCGCGCGCAGCGAGTAGAGCGATGAGCTGAGCCTGTCCCAATTGAAGGGGGCGTTTTCCGTGCTCTGGCGCAGGATTTCGATGGCACCAGCCGAATCGGTCCCGTTCGGGTTGAGTTTCACCACGCCGAGCTGCCGGGTGCGCGCGAAGAACGACCAGTTGCCCGACACTGGCGGAATGAACACGCCACTGATGCGCGCGCCGTATCCTTCCTGAGCGTCATCAGGGAAGACGAGCCGGGAGTCAAACGCCCGCAGCGTGTCCTGACGGAACGGATTGTTCGGGAAGTCCGAGTCCGCCAGCAACGATTCCACGGTGTTCGCCGGATCCTCGACATTGTAAGATTCCATGAGCAAGCCGTTGCCGATGCCCGACACCCACGAGTGGAACGGCGCGGAACTCGATACCGCCACATTGCCCACCGTGTCTGTGGCACCGCTCAACGTCACGGAATAATCCGTGTCTTCCGCCAGCGGAGTGCCGAGCACCAGGACCACCGAGCGATCATTGGTGACGATGACCGACAACGGATTGCCGCCTCCGGGCACTGTGTAGCTGAAAGGTGAACTCACGCTGCCGGGCGTGACTGGTTCGCTGAACTCAATGATGATCTGGTCCAGTGTGGCCGCGCCGCCCGCGTCCACAGTGGGATAGGAGAAGATGGTTTCAACCGTCGGCGCAGTCGTATCCGCAAAGACGGTTACTTGAGCGACAGTGCTGGTCCGGCGGGCCAGCGCATTGTAAACCACGGCGTAATACCTTCCCGAATCGCTGACTTGCGCTTGTGCCACAGAATACGTCGGGAAAGTGGCTCCCGAAATCTCGCCCGCGCCTTCAGTGTACCACTGATAGTTCAACGGTGCGCCCGTGGCTGCGACACTCAGGCTTAACGGACGATTCTGTTCCACGGTGATCGCAGCAGCAGGATTGCCCGTTATGGCCGGAGGCACGATTTCCACTTCGGTAAGCGCCATCGCCGTGAACGAGTAGCCGTAGGGTCCATTCGCAACTCCACCGGGTATGACCCCGGTGTATTGCTGGTTAGTGATGGTAAACGTACCATCGGGAAGTGGGGCGATGTCATTCCATCCCACGACCGCGCCTTCATTGTTGGCACCGCTGTTCCAGGCAGCCTGCCCTGGACTGAGGGCCGACGCTGGAAAACTGTTCGCGGTAAGCACCCCCGGTCCCCCATCGCCGTTGATGTGGGCGTCTGTCCAACCTTCCGCCGCGATGGTGGACATGGACCACCGTGTCCCGTAACCGCCATTGCGCGCGACGCTGCCACGAAAGATGTAGCGCTTGGCCGGATCGAGGCCGCCGATGGTGATGGTCACGAAACTCTCGGCGGTATTCGGTGGCACGGCACGTACGCCGACCAGTCCGTCATTCACCATGTCGCAGATGCCGTAAAAGATCCGTGCCATGGGGGTGTTGGTCCTGACGGGACGCCCGACGGCGCCAAAATCGTCGGGCCCGCCCGTACGCGTAAACGCCACGGTCGCCGCCAACGAGTTGCCAGTCCTAAAATCTATCAACGGACTCGCGGCGAGGTCTTGAGGAGCGCCCATGTCGAAGCCGGTCACGTTCGGAGCGGTAATTCTCCATCCGTTGGCTGTGGGAGTGGTGGAGGGCCGGTGGTCGTTATAGGCGACCCAGTTCGTGATTTGCGCGCTCGCCATGCTGGTCATGGCCAGCCCTGCGGCTACAGCCAGCCAACGACCAAGTCGGGCTGGAATCTGATGGGATGTTTTCATTGTGGATTTGGGGTTTTGATTTTGACTGGAAGCACTGTCCTCGACTGATTTTATACGCCACTTCTGGAACGTAGGCGTTGCCCGTCGCGATGGACCCTCTGAAGCGCCCGGAGACAATTCAGGCGAATCCTACCAATCTGGGTTTGGGTACAGATGTTGGGCATGACGGAAAGGTTGAATGTGAGTCAATAATACAAATCCCACCCTTGGAAGCAAACCCAAATTCCCCCGCCATCAAGTCTTCACCCCCTTGTCACCCACGCCAACCATCCCCTTCCCGTTACCAGCTCAATCCTCCACGGACACCACCAGGTTCTCCATGATGTAATCCTTCCGCTCAGGCGTGTTCTTGCCCATGTAAAAGCTGAGGATGTTCGACGCATCGCTCTTCGGCGCGTACTCCACCGGGCTGAGGCGCATTTCCTTCCCGATGAATTGCTTGAACTCGCTCGGGTTGATTTCACCGAGCCCTTTGAAGCGCGTGATCTCCGGATTCTTCCCCAGCTTGTTCGACGCCGTATCCCGTTCCGCCTCGCTGTAACAGTAAATCGTCTCCTGCTTGTTGCGCACACGGAAGAGCGGCGTTTCCAGCACGAACAGATGCCCGTCATGCACGAGCTGCTCGAAGAACTTGTAGAAGTAAGTGATGAGCAGATTGCGGATGTGCAGGCCGTCCACGTCGGCATCCGTGGCGAGAATGACCTTGTCGTAGCGCAACCGCTCCAGGTTGTCCTCGATGTCCAGCGCACGCATCAAATTGTAGATCTCGTCGTTCTTGTAAACGATGTCGCGCTTGAGATCCCACACGTTGAGCGGCTTGCCCTTGAGCGTGAAAATCGCCTGCAAGTTCACGTCGCGACAGCTCACGATGGACCCGGCGGCGGACTGACCTTCGGTGATGAAGATCATCGAGCCTTTGCCCTTCGCCTTGGCCTTGTCGAAGTGAACCTTGCAATCCTTGAGCTGCGGGATGCGCAGCATGACCGCCTTCGCCCGCTCGCGCGCGAGCTTCTTCACGTCCTGCAACTCCTTGCGGAGCTGCTTCGTGTCCTCGACCTTCGCCATGATCTTCTCGGCGACGTCCTTGTTGCGGTTGAAGAAATGCAGCAACTCCTCGCGCACGCTGTTGACCAGCTCCGAACGAATCTCCGTGTTGCCCAGCTTGTTCTTCGTCTGCGACTCGAACAGCGGATCCTTCAGGCGGATCGCCACCGCGCCCACCATGCACTCGCGCACGTCATCGCCGTCATAGCCGGACTTCGAGTATTCGTTCACCGCCTTGAGCAACCCTTCGCGGAACGCGCTCAAGTGCGTGCCGCCATCGCTCGTGTACTGGCCGTTCACGAACGAGTAGAACGATTCGCCGTAACGGCTGTTCGTGTGCGTGAAGCAGAACTCCAGCGTCTTGCTCGTGTAATGCAGCGGCGCATAGATCGGCTCCGCATTGTCGCCCGCCAGATCTTCCAGCACCAGGTCCAGCAACCCGTGCCGTGACTGAAACATCTTCCCGTTGAAGATCAGTTTCAGGCCCGTGTTCAGGTAGCTGTAATGCCGCAGCCGCTTCTCCACCAGGTCCGCGCGGAACTCGATCTTCTTGAAAATCTCCGGGTCCGGCGTGAAGCGGATCAACGTCCCGTTCGGCTCCGTCGTCTTGCCTGTCGCCTGCTTCTTCAGCTTGCCCTGCTTGAAGGCCGCCTCCGAAAACTCGCCATCACGATGGCTGCGCACGTAGAAATCTTTCGAGAGCGCGTTCACCGCCTTGGTGCCGACGCCGTTCAAGCCCACGCTGAACTGGAACACGTCGTCGTTATACTTCGCGCCCGTGTTGATCTGCGACACGCAGTCGATCACCTTGCCCAACGGAATGCCACGCCCGAAATCGCGCACCTCGACGTTCGTCTCCTCGATGGTGATCTGGACCTCCTTGCCGTGGCCCATGATGTATTCGTCGATGGTGTTATCGACCACCTCCTTCAGCAGCACGTAGCCGCCGTCATCGTGATGCGTGCCATCTCCGATGCGCCCGATGTACATGCCCGTGCGCAGACGGATATGTTCGAGGGATGAGAGCGTCTTGATCTTGCTCTCGTCGTAAACGTGCTTCTTTGCGTCGCCGGAATTCTTGTCAGCCATACGTCGTTATTGGCTGGTGAGTATGGGAACCGCGACGCGCTTGCCAATAGCGAAGTTGTTTCGGATCGGCCAACGCGAAGGAAAGATTAAACCAGCCAAGACCTTACTTCGCCCCAATCGCCACCGTGCTCGGCGCCGAGGAAATCGCCGGGCCGGACGGCGGAAGGTAGCGCGCCACAATGGAGATCCGGCTCCCGGCCGGGCGCGCATCCATCCAGCGCAACGTGAAGCGATAGCCCGTGCCCACCGCGCTCTGTCCGGCGTGCTGCTTCAATTCACTGCCGGTAAATTCCCAAGTGCGCAGCGACTGGTTGGTAGAACCGGACGCGTCCGGCAAGAGCCCCTCGAACATCGCGATCTCCAGAGCGCCGTTCGGAAACGCCACGCCCTTGGAGCTCTTCGGCCCACGAGCAAAGAGCCGTACCGCAAAGCCATCCGGCCCCGGTTCATCATCCAGATTCACCGCCTGTGGAACACTGAAGAGATGCAGGCTCTGGACGGCGGGCGTCTTGTCGGCCGTGCCACGAGAAGCGCAGCCCGTCCCCAGCATCACGCACACGCCAGCCACCAGCGCGAGAACTGCCCCGAAGCGCGGATGGCCAAACCACAACAACCGCCATCTATCGTCCTCCGAAATCAGACAACACTCGTCATCGCGCCAGAGAGAGATCGGTCCACCCTCACCCCTGCCCTCTCCCCCAGGAGAGGGAGCGCGATGCAGGCCACCACCAAACCTCACATCCTTCGCCGCGTTCATCACCGATGAGCCCGCGGGAAAAGACACGCCATTTTCCCGCCGACGTTTGTCGCGCCCCCTCTCCTCGGGGGAGAGGGCCGGGGTGAGGGCGAGCGTTCTGCCACCATGATAGAAAGATGTGCCCCCAGAGTTGCCATGCGTCAAAGGCTCTTCGCGTCCTTCGCCGGCGGCTTCTCGTTCTTCATCCCTTTGTCCGGAAAAAGCGGATCGAGCAGTTGCTTCTGCAAGTCATCGCGCTTGATCTGGTTCTTGATCCCGGAACGATCCAACTGCTCACGCGTCATCGCCTCGATATCCTTCGTTTCTTTGGCCTCGGAAGCGTTGCTGAGAATCTGCGGCGTGAGCAGGATGAGCAGTTCCTTCCGCTCGCGGGTGTTGTGGCTCTTGCGGAACATCGCGCCGATCACCGGGATGTCGCCGAGCCACGGAACTTTCGTCATCCGCTTGTCATCCGTGGTGGCGATGAGGCCGCCGATGAGAATCGTCTGGCCGCTGGGCACGCTCACCGTGGTGTTCGCGCGGCGCTGGTTGATGATGGGCACCGTCGCGGACGCATTGATCTTCACGGACGTGCTGCTGATGGCGCTGTTCGTCGTGCCGATCTCCATCTTCACCATGCCGTCGGGACTGATCTTCGGCGTGACGGAAAGATTCACCCCCACGTCCTCGTAGCGGAACGAATTGATCGTGTCACCCCGTTCGGTGACGCGGCTGTCGGTGATGAGCGGCACGCGCTGGCCGATGTTGATGACGGCCGGCTTGTTGTCCGCCGTGACGATCTGCGGGCGGCTGAGCACTTCCAAACGGCCCTCCTCCTCCAACGCTTGGATGAGGAAGCTGTAGTTGCCACCCGTCACCGCCGAGGCGAAACCACCGGCGATCCACTTCGACTCATCAATGTCGATGCCTGCGGCGTTGGGGACGCCGTTGTAAGTCCAGCCCATGCCGAGATCCAGGCCGTTGTCCAAAGTCACCTCCGCGAGCAGAACCTGGATGAGCACCTGCGGCTGCGGCTTGTCGAGATCCTCGATGAGCTCCTCGATCTGAATGAAGTAACGAGGGTTGGCGGAGACCAGCAGCGTGTTGCTCAACGGCTCGGCCACCACGGCGACTTCGCGTTCCAAGATGCGCTGCGTCGTGCCGACCGCTTCCGCGCCGAGCACCTGCGTCGTGCGCTGACGCTCTTGATCGAGGAAGTCCCGGATGGCCTTCGCCACGTCCACCGCCTGCGAATTCTTCAGCCGCACCACCTTGGTCTTGCGCTCGTTCGCCGGACTAGCATCCAGCGAATCAATAATCTGGGAGACCAGCATGACGTAATGCTCCGTGCCGCCGATGAGCAGGCTATTCGTGCGCGGATCGACGGTGATGGTCAGCGCGTTCTGCTCCGCCGTGCCGACCGTCGCACTCGCCGCATCCTGGTCCGTCGCGACGCCCAGTTCATCGTGGCTGGCGCGCACCAGCGTGTATTGAATCGAACGCTGGTTCCCCGCCGCAACCGCCGCCGTCTGCGTCATGCGGAAGAGCTGCATGAGCAGGCGGGCCATCTGTTCGGCATCCGCATTCTGGAGCGCGAACACCTTGATCTTCGCCTCCTGTGGCGAGCTGGCATCCAGCCGGGTGACGATCTGTTCCATCAAGCCCATGTAATCCACCGGGCCGCTGACGATGAGCGAATTCATCCGCGCATCCGGCGTGATGAGAATGCCCTCCTTCAACGCAGCCGTGATGAGTTCCTGCCCGCCTTCCGTGCGCGTGATGAATTGCAGCACGGATTGCGCGTTCGGGCTCTGCTCGCTCAACGACGCCGGCTTGGTGTTCAGCGATGTATTGAGAATCGTCGACAACGTGTCCGCCCGCGCATACTTCAGCGGGAACACCTTGATCTCGCTGACCCGCGCGACCTGCTCAGTATCGAGCTTCTTCACCAGCTCACCAATGCGCCTCGCATCGACCTCGCCGCAGGAAACCACGATGGCATTGATACGCTCGTCGGCATTCACCTGCACTGGAAGCTGCGAGCTGGGCGTGCTCTCACGGAACAAGGATTGAATCGTCGTCGCCACGCGGCGCGCATCGCCCTTCGCCAGCGGGAAGACATGAATGCTCAGGCCCGTCTCCGCCGCGTCCGTATCCAGCGTGTTGATGAGGCCCTCGATGGTGCTGAGGTCATCCGGCGCGGCGCCGATGAGCAGCGCGTTCACCCACGGATCGGCCACGATGGTGATCGGGTCGTTCGGCTCGCCCTTCACCTTTGGCGGACGGTTCGCGAAGATGGGCTGCAACGTCGCCTGCAGCTTGTTCGCCGTCGCCTTCTTCAAGGCAAACACCCGGAAGTTCAACTGATGAAACGTGCTCTCGCCATCAAGCTGCGGCATCAAACGCTCCACCACGTCGAACGCCTCCTTGCTGCCGGTCACGATGATGGAATTGATCCGGTCGTCAGCCAGCACGCTGACCGGAATGCTCCGCTCGTTCGCGTTCACCGCCACGGCGTCGCCCGTGCGCTTGGCGCGGAAGAACTGCTCCAGCGTCGTCGCCAGCGAACTCGCCTTCGCCTTCTTCAACGCATAGACGCGGACGTTTGTGGCGTCCGAGAAATCCTTGGTATCCACCTTCTCGATGATGGCTTTCACGATCGCGAGGTTCTCCGGGCTGGCACTGACGAAGAGCGTGTTGCTGCGCGGGTCCACGCTGATCGCCAGCGCATCGCGCGGCGTGCCTCGCGTCGTCGCGCCCGCCGGCATTCCGGGACGATACAGCCCCTGTTGCACGAGGCTGTTCAGCATGGCCGACACCCGCTGGGCGTCGGCGAACTGCAGCGTGAAGGTCTGGAGCATTCCGCCGTCGATGGTCGGCTCCATGTCGAGTTTCGCAACGAGGCCCTGGATGAGCTCCAGGTTCTCCTTGCTCGACGAAATGATGAGCGCGTTGTTCAACGGATCCGGCTGCACCTCGATCTGTTCACTGGGCAGAGCCACTTGTCCGGGCAACGCCTGCGCCTGCAACCGCGCCGCGAAGATGGTCTTCAACACCGCGGCCACCCGGCCCGCGTCGTTCTTCTTGAGCGGGAGCACGGTGAGCGTGAGCGCCGGATTGTCCGTCTTCGTGTCGAGCCGCTTCAACAGGTCATCAATGGTCCCGTTGTCTTCCTGGTTGGCTGTGACGAGCAAACTGTTGCTGCGCGGATCGGCGAGAATGATCGGCTTCATCTGGCTCACGTCGCTGGCGCGCTGCGCCGCGTAACGCTGCGCAAACAGCGTCGTCAACGTCGCGGCCATCACGCGCGCATCAGCGTTGACCATCGGGATGAGCCGGATGCGGCCGCTCATCGCCGGCGACGATTTATCGAGCTGCTTCGCCAGCGATTCCACCATGTCGAAGCTCTCACGCCCGCCCGCCACCAGCAGCGCGTTGCTTCGTTGGTCGGCGAGAATGGTCACCTTCAACGTGTCCGCACTTCCCTTGTTCAAGGTGGCGCGCTGCGTCACGCGCGCGTCCATCAGCCGTTGAATGCTCGAAGCCACGATGTTCGCGTCGGCGTTCTCAAGCGGGACGATGCGGATGTCGCGCAGCTCGAAGGCCAGTTTCTGGTCGAGCTGAAGCAGCAGACCTTCAATGACTCCGAAGCTCTTGCCATTCCCAGCGACCACCAGCGCGCTCGTGCGGTCGTCCACGGTGATGACCGGCTTGTCCTCGGTACGAATGGAAGTCGTGGCGCGCGGGCTGTTGTAGATGTCATTGAGAATCTTCTGAATCGCCACCGGATCCGCGAAGGTCAGCGGGTAGATGCGCACCGTTTCCAGGCCGCTGGCCGCCGGGATGTCGAGCTGATCGATGATGTCGCCGATGAGCGGCAGCATGTCCGAACGCGCGGCGACGACGAGAATGTTCGCCAGATCATCCGCTTGAATCGTGAGCGCCACGCGGCTCTTCGGAGCAGCCGAAATATTCGTCACGCCGCCGTCCTTAAAGGTGCGCAGACGCGAGACCTGCGTGCTCAAGCCTTCCGTGCCCGGCACCGCCGCGCCTTCTGCGAAGACGCTTTGCAGCAAGGGCAGCATCTTCGTCGCGCTGGCGTGCTTCAGCCGAAAGAGTTTCACCTCGGTGATGAAACGTTCGATCGGCTTGTCGATGTCCGTGATCAATTGGAGCGCGAGATTCATCGTCTCGACCTGGCCGCTGAGAATCACCGCGTTGGCGCGGGCATCCACCGCCACGTTCAATGGATTCACCAGCGCCTTGCCCTGCGGTCCGGCGGGCTCCGAATTCGGACCGGTCGGACCAGTGCCCAACAGCCGGCCCTGCGAGAAGATGGTCGTGAGCGTCTGCGAGACGGCGGCGGCGTCCGCGAACTTCAGCGCCATGATCTTCACCACGACGTCCTCGGTCACCGGCACCGTGTCCATCATCGCGACGACGGCCGCGAGCGCCTTCAAGTTGTCCGGCGTCGAAGTCAGCATCAGCCGGTTTGCACCGCCCTGCCCTGCGACGGGGTCGGCGGCAATCTTGATGGGCTTGGTCAAGTCGAGCGTCACCGCCTGTCCGGCGGCGTTCTGAATTTTCAGCCGGCGAACCTGCTCCTGCAGCTCGCGCGCCTCGGCCGGCAGCTCGCCCTGCGCGCCGGGCTTAAGCATGTTCTGCAAGACCGTCGCGAGCTGGGTCGCATTCGCCTTCTTCAAACTCACGACCATCACCTCCGCTTCGATGTAAGCGCTCGGCGTGTCGAGCTGGCGAATCATCTTCTCGATCTGCGTCAGCACCGTGTCGCGAGCAACGACGAGCAGACCGCGTGTGCGCTGGTCCACCGTGACCGTCAACGGTTCACCGGGCCGGACGAGATTGAGCTGCGTCACCATCTGCTGCACGAGTGGAAGAACTTTCTCCGGCGGCGCATTGGTCAGGGGCACCAGACGAAACTCGACCTGCGCGGTCTGCCCGGCGGTATCGAGCTGGGTGATGAGCGATTCGAGCAGCGGATAATCCGTGGGGCGCGCGCGGATGATGATGCTGCGCGTGCGCGGCTCGGCGACGACCGTGATGCGCGGCTGCTGCGTCCGCACCTGCGGCGGCTGTCCGGGTTGCGTCGGCATCGGCACGGCTTCCTGCTTGAGCAGTTCATTCAGGGTGCGCGCAACAACCACCGGGTCGGAATCCTTGAGCGGAAATAGCCGGAACTCGGATTCGTTCCCCCAGAAGTTGAACGACAGATCCGTGATGATGCGGTCCAGGTTGTCCAGCTCCTGCGCCGGGCCGGAAAGGATCAGCGCGTTGGCCTGCTTGTCCACGGAGATGACGACTTCGGGTGGCGCATTGGTCGATGGAGTCACCTGCGCTCCGACAGCGGCATTCGCCGGAGTCGTCGGAGCTGTTTGCGCAGCGGGAGCAGCAGGCGCGGCAGGTGCAGGATTGGCCGGTGGTTGTTGGCCTTGTGGCGCAACCGCTCCACCGGGCACACCGGGCGGGACAGGCGCAACTGGAGGCGGCGTCTTCGGCACAGCAACCTTTTCGACCACTCGCACCTGGCCGTTCGCCATCTGCGGATAAATGTTCTGGAGCATCTTCGCCATCTGTTCCGCCGCGACGCGGTCCAGCGGACGCAAGCGCACCTGCATGCTGGAATCCTTGCTCGATTCGTCGAGACGTCCGATGAGATCCTGAATCTGCGCCAGGTCACCGGGACGCGCGATCACGGTGACGGAGTTGTTCAACCCGTCCGCCTCGATGACCGGCTTCTCCTTTTCATCGCGTCCCGCGAAGACCGCTTCCACCTTGGAAACCACATCGTAAGCCTTGGCCTTCTTCAGCCAGATGAACTGCACGTCGCGTTCGCTGCGATCAGGACGCTTGTCCAGCGTCGGCAGAATCTTTTCCACGACGCTGAAATGCGCAGGCGTGCCGGAGATCAGCAGCGTGTTCGCGCGCGCATCGATGGAGATGTTCGCAGGAACAAACCGTCCGGTGCCCGCCCGCGCCTGATAACGCGAGACGTTCTGAAGCAAGTCTTCAAGAATAGCCGAGACCTCCTTCGCCGTGCCGTTCTCCAGCTTGTAGATGCGAACCTCGATGTCGCCTGACTGGCTCTCGGTGTCCAGCTCACGGACGATCTTCATCACGTCCTCCACCGCATTGGTCGGCCCGTTGATGAGAAGGCTGTTCGCTCCCAGGACCGGCGTCACGCTCACGCGCTTCGCCATCGCGGCGCCGACGCGGTTGGTCAGCGCGGCGTTGATGGCTTCCGCCAGATTCTCCGCACGGCCCTTCTTCAAATGCACCGTCTGGATCACGCTCTGGCCGCTCGTCTCCGTGTCATCGAGCTTCTTCACCACATCGCTGACCCGCTCGAAAGTCTTCGTCGAAGCTTCCACCACCAGCGTGCGATCATCCGCCAGCGCGCTCACGACCAATCGCTCCGCCGGGTCCGTGCTCGCCACCTGCTTCGCGTAAAGCTGGCTGATCATCGAGGACAACGCCTGCGCGGAATTCCGCTGCAACGACACGACGTGAACGTCGCGCTTCGAGCCCGCGCCCGCTTCCTTGAGCATCTCCACCAGTCCCGCGATCTCCTCGATGTGATTTGTGCGACCAGTGACTACGATGCGTCCGTTCGGCGCGTCGGCGATGACCTGCGCATCCGCCGGGTCGCTGGCGTCGCGGCTTTTCCAACGATCTTGATACAGTTGCAACACGAGCGGCTGAAGCCTCGTGACATCCTCCGACTGACCGAGCGCGAAGAGCTTCGTCTCACGCGCACCTTGATTCAGCACCGCCGACTGGAGATCGCCGATGATGCGTTCCAGCAGCTTCAACTGAACCTCGCTACCGGCGAGGATGAGCTGGTTGCTCAGCGTGTCTTCCATGATGAGAATGTCCGTGACACCCAAGTCCGGCTGGCTGGAAAGCTGATCGTTGTAGAGCTGGCGCAGCTTCGGCGACATCTCGGCCGCCTTGCCCTGCTTCAACGCCACGACCTTGATCTTGCGCTCCGCCTGCGTGCCGAGCGCATTGTCCAACTGCTCGATGATGACCGACGCATTCTGAAGCGCCTGCAATTCCTTCGGGTCGCCCGCGACGACAATGGTGCGCGTCTTCGCGTCCACCGTGATGCCGACACGGCGTTTAGGACGCCCATAAGAATCGTAGCTCATCAGCGCGTTGTTGAGCACTTCCATGACCTTCGCCGGGTCCGCCGACTTGAGTTTGAAGAGCCGCACCGTGCCGCTCTGGCCGCTGACCTTGTCGAGCTTCTTGATGATGTCCTCGACCACGGCGATCTCGTTCGTCGTGCCGGAAACGATCAGCCGGTTCGAAGTGCTGTCGGGCAGAATCAACGTCTCCTGCGGCTGCGCGGCGGGACGCGTCTTGGACTGGTCGAGGTAAAGCGACTTCACCGTGACGGCCAGCTCGGCGGCGTTCGCCGTGGACAAATCATAGATGCGCGTGTCGCGCGGCGCGCCCAGCTCCGTGGTGCGAAGCTGCGCGACGATACTTTCGATCTCGGCGATGTGATTCGTGCGCGCCGTGACGATGAAGCGGCCGTTCTTCGAGTCGATGATGATGCTCGCGTCCGCCGGATCGCTGCTGTCGCGATTCTTCCAGCGCTCCGTGTAGAGCTGCTGAACGAGCGGTTGAAGCCGGCTCAACTCCTCGACCTGGCCAACTTCGATGAACTTCGTCTCCCGCTCGCCGCGCGCTGTGGCGGCGGCCTGGAGGTCTTCGAGAATCTTCTCCACCAGCGCGAGCTGCTTCTCGCTGCCGGCGAGGATGAGCTGGTTGCTCGCCGCATCTTCCAGCATCAGCATGTCCGTCGTGCTCAGCTCCGGCTGGGCGGTGAGCTGGTCGTTATAGAGCTGCCGGACCTTGGCCATGAGCTCGCCCACCTTGCCCTGCTTGAGCGTCACCACCTTCATCCTGCGATCCGGCTGCGCGCCGAGCGACTGGTCCAGTTGCTCGATGATCGTCGCGACGCTCGAAAGCTCCTTCGGATCGCCCGTGACGATCAACGTGCGCGTCTTCACATCGACGCTGACCGTCGCGCGTTTCTGAGGCCGGCCGTAGGCGTCGTAGCGGACGAGCGACGAGGTGAGAATCTCCGAGACCTTCAACGGATCGGCGGACTTCAGCTTGAAGACCCTGGCCGAAGCGCCCTGCGCACTGACCTTGTCGAGCTTCTGGATGATGGCCTCGACTTCGTTCAGCTCATTCGTGTCGCCCACCGCGATGATGCGGTTGCCGCCGGTGTCCGGCGAAATCATCGTGTCCGGAATCTGCGCCCCGAAGCGCGACTTGGCCTGCTCGAGATAAAGCGTCCGCACCGTGGTCGCCAGCTCGACCGCGCTCGCCGTCGTGAGATCAAAGATGCGAGTGTCGCGAGCTTCCGTGCGCGCCTTGCCCGTGCCGAGCTGCTGGAGGATCACCTCAATCTGCTTCAGATGCTCCGGCTTGCCAGTGACGATGATGCGACCCGTCTTCGGGTCTGACATGATCTGCGCATCCGCCGGATCGGTCTCCGCCTTGTCGCGCCACTGGTCGGTGTAAAGCTGCTGGATGAGTGGCTGAAGTCGTTGCACGTCGCTGGCGGTGCCGACCTCGAAGGAACGCGTCTCGCGCGCGGCCTGATTCGTCGCACCGGTAATCTGGAGCTGCGCGACAATTCCCTCGATCACCTTCAACTGATCCGCGCGCGCGCTGACGATGAGCCGACCGGTCTTCCCGTCACTGATCATCTGGGCATCCGGAGTGCCGAGCGTCGGATTGCTGACGAGCTGGTCACGATACAACTGCTGCGCGATCGGCAACACCCGCTGCGCCTCCGCGAGCCGGCCGAGATCAAACGTCTTCGTCTCGCGCGGTGCGCGGACCTCGGACGACAGCGCCTCCACAATCTGCTGGATGGCCAGAGCCTGCTCCTTCGTGCCGAACACGGTGAACCGCCGACCGCCCGCATCCGGGTAAATCGTCGCAGGCTTGCCGGAACGCCCCTGCGTCTGCTCGGCGTAAATCCGTTGCACGTTCGGCAGGAGCTCGGCTGCGGCGGCGTTCTTCACGTCGATGGTGTGCAGTTCGCGCACGCCCTGCTCCGGCTTGCTGTCGAGCGAGGCAATCACCGTCTCGACCTGCGGCAGGACCGACGCGGGCGCGAGCACGATGAGCCGCTTGCTGTTGGGTTCCGGCGTGATGCTGACCAGGTTCGTCACCGTGCGACCGGCGTTTTGCGCGGAGAAAATCTTCATCGCCAGCGTGGCCAGCGCATCCGGGTCGCCGCCCTGCACCTCGATAATCTTCAGCTCTCGCGCCTTGCCAGTCGCTGCACCACCGGTCGCGGTCACGTCCACGCCTTCGTTGTCGAGACGCTGGATGATGTTCTCGGCATCCTTCAAGTCGTTGCGCGGACCGGCGACGATGATGCTGTTCGATTCGCGGTCGAGCGAGATGGTGACGCGACGAATGGGCTGGTTGCGGTTGTCGAACTTCAGCATCGCATTGGAGACTACGCCGACAACCTGCGCCGCATCCGCGCTGACGAGCTTGAAGACGCGCGCACCGCCAGCCGCCTCGGGCGCTTGATCGAGCTGCTCGACGACGCCCGCCACGGTTTTCAATTCGTCCTTCGGCCCGCTGATGATGAGACGATTCCCGGCGGTGTCTGCGACGACCTTGCTCTGCGGAACATAGTCAGGCCCGCGCTGATCCTTGATCAACTCGGTCGCGAGATTGTTCGCCAGAGCGGAGAGGGCGGAGGCATCGCCCTGCTTCAATTCGATGATACGCATCTCGCGCGGTTGCACATCGGAACGCGTGTCGAGCTGACGGATGACTTCCGCCGCCGCCTCGACCGCCGCGCTGTCGCCGGACACCACGAGACTGTTGCTCCGCGCATCGACGAGCACTTTGATCTGCTGCGACTGGGCGTTGAGACTTTTCTCCACCAGAGTCGCCAGCTCCGCAGCGAGCGCGGCCTTCATGCGGATGACGCGCGTCTCTTCCTTCGAACCTTTGCGTCCGGCGGGATCGAGCTGGCGGACGATCGCTTCGACGCGGGCAATTTCCTTCTCCGCGCCACTGACCATGATGCGGTTGTCCTTCGGCTCCGCGAGCAATGTCGCCGGGCCGCCAGCGGGTTCGGGCTGTCCGCGAAGTTGCTCGGTGTAGAGCTGGGTGACGAGCGGTGTCAGTTCGGCGGCGTTCCGGCCGAAGAGTTCCACGCCCTTGAACTGACGCGGAGCAGTCGTCGCCGCCGAGGCATCAAACTGCGCGACGAGCTTCTCGATGCGGTCAAAGTCCGCCGTCATCGCCAGCGCGATGATCTGTTTCCCGGTCGGGTCAGCCATGAGCTTCGGCGCGAGCAACGGATTGGCCGTCGCATCGGTGGTTTGCTCCAGCAGCGACGTGACGACCGGGATGACTTCAGCAGCGGGCTTGGCGCGGAGAGCGATGATGCGCATCTCGCGCTTGGCCGTGACAGGGGCAACATCGATGACGGTGACAACTTGTTGGATGGCGGCGATTTGATCTTCAGTGCCGGTGACGAGGATGCGGTTGTTCGCGGAATCGCCGATGAGCGACGGCTTGGGCACCTCGGTGAAGCGACGTTCGCTCATCCGTTCCGCCACGAGATTTTGGATGCTGGTCAGGGCGACCTCTGCGCGCGCGTTCTTCAGAGAGATAATCTGAAGGCGGCGTGTCTGCGGCTGGCTCTGATCCGATCGAAGCTGCTTCACGAGACCTTCGATGCGGCTCAGATGATCCTCGCTCGCCGTGACGATGAGGCGGCCGGATTCGCTGTCGGCCATGATCTTCGCGTGCGCGCCCGCGCTGAACGCGCCGGAGCTAACTTGATCGCGGTAAAGCTGTTCGACCAAAGGCTGAATGCGCTTCGCTTCCGCCGACGTGCCGACATCAATGAACTTCGTCTGGAGCGGAGTCGGGCGCGTCGTGCCGGTCTCAAGCTGAGTGATAATGTCCGTCGCGATCTGCAAATCGCCGGGGCTGCCACTGACCACGACGCTCTGGCTGCCGGGATCGTGGCTGATGCTCGCGGTCGTGACCATCTGGCCGGAAGGCGAACGGCGCGTGAGAGCTTGCGTAAGGATGGAGGCGAGGTTGGTGGAATCAGCGGCGCGTGGACGGAAGACTTTCGTGAGCTGAACCGACTGCGACTTCAGCGGGACGTTGTTCGTGTTGCCGCCGAGACCGGTCGTTCCCTTGTCCACGCGGCTGATGAGTTGATCGATCTGCTCAAGCTGTCCAGGAATCGGAGCGGCGACGATCAATCGGTTCTGCGTGGAGTCGGTGATGACGCGCGCCTTCGTCGCAGCAGACGGCCCCGTCTCGCCCGCCGCCGCGACTCCGGGAATGGCCTGACGAATGACGTTGGCGAGCTCCTCCGCCTTGATCGTTTGGGGAAAGTAAATACGCACGTCGCCGCCGGGTCCGTCCTTCTGCTCGAACTTGGTGATCATCTCCTCCGCCAGCACGATGCGTTCGCGCGGACCGAAGAGAACGAGCGTGCGCGACGCGTCATCATAGACGGCCGTGATGTAATCGTTCGGGTCGGCCGGAAGCACCTCCATGACTTTCGTGGTTGGATTGTAGCTCGTCCGCTTGGGCGCAGTGGCGAGGCCAAAGGTGCGGTTGAGCAGGTCGCTGACGATCGCGCCGCTCGCGTTCAGCAGCGTGTAAGTCTTCATCTGCCGATCCACCGTGGCCTCGGTGTCGATGGTCGCCAGCAAGGTGCGGATGCGCTGAATGTTTGCCAGACGGTCCGTGACGATCAGGCCGCGTCCTTTGGAAAGCGGCGCGACGGAGCCGGCGTTCGACAACATCGTGAGAACTGAATCCGCGACTTCCTTGGAATCCAGATTCCGGACATCGAGCACGACGGTGACGACTTCGCTGGGCCGTGTATCACCGGCGGCCTCGGTGCCACGCATGATGCGCAGCGGCATGGCGGGCAATTCGCGGAAGGGCACGAGGCGGAGATAATTCCCCGACTCAATCAGCATCACGCCCTTCATCGAGAGCATGAGATTCAACGTGTCCAGCGCCTCGGCATAGTTGTAGGCCGTGGGGTCGTTGAAGGTCACCGTGCCCGCGATGTTCGTATCAGCGATGAGCGGCTTGCCAACCATCTGCGCGAAACGCTCGACCACGTCAGCGTACGGAATCCCATCAAACTGAAAGCGGATGTTGCGCGCGGGCTGGGCAGGTTGCGC
>CAMCCU010000048.1 GCA_945872975.1 Pedosphaera parvula Ellin514 | reverse complement strand
TGACTCACACCGACATCTATGGTCTCAGCGTTTGTAACACCATTCTTGTGGAGAAAGTCCCTAACCGAGGAGCTCGCAACCTTAAACTCTGGATCAACGTTCAGGTCAATCGCATCTGGCTCTCGCCTGCACGAGGCCAACAACATACTGATCACGAATATCGTAACAACGATCTTCATTTTGACCTCAGTGGCCTAACGTCCAGAGCTCAGGCACGCGGGATCAAAATGGTTGAACCGCGAAGCGGAACTGCGAGCGCCATCCCGCGTTGCCTGCAGCGAATTGTTAGCCCTACTCGTTGTCATGACGGCTTCCAGGCTGAATCAATCTCTGCAACGTCAATCTCAGAAATGCTCCACCATCGGTCAAAACTCTCAGCCTGCCGAAGCTGTTCCATGAATGCCGGAAAATCGTCCGACCACGTGAACATAAACTCCGCAATAAAGTCGTGCTTCGCTTTGGTCATCCATGCTGGTTTCCTACCCTCAAAATCGTCTTCGTAGTTCCGAATCGGTGTGATGACTGTCATGGGGCGACAAATCTCATGCTCCCCGCCGGCAAGGCCAAGTGCCCGCAACAATTCTGGCTTCGGGTTAATCAGAAACGCCAGCCGACATCGGATCGAATTTGTCATTGCGTGTGGTTGTAGGGCTAACAGGTATTCGGCCAAACGTGGGTTTGGCCTAGTGTGATTGGGATTGTTCCGGGGCGGTGCATCTGTGGCGGATTCAGGCTTGTTTCCGCCAGGTGGTCAAGCCGAGGTTTGGTCTAGTGTGGGTGCGACGCTTACGTTTTACGCATCACGTTTTACGTTTCTCGCCGTAGTCTGGACGCTCGTTTCAAAACCGCAGGATGCGATCGCTGCTGGCGACAAGATGCGCCAGTTCCTCCTGAGATAGGTTCCGGGTCGGAACGACGAGTGGTTCAGATATCAGTGGTGCGTCCGAGTCTGATGGCGCTGTGACGATGCGACCGCTTTCTGCGACGACAGGCAGATAGCGGGTGAAGTGATCCCCGTCCAAGAAGTCATCGCTATCACCACTCAGCGCCAGCATCGAAGCGCCGCGAAGACACAGGGTCACATCGAGACGGCCATTCGCGCTCAAGCCTGCGGCGATCCGCACCGCCTCCGCTGGTCGTGCGCTGATGCGAGGATCTCCGGTGACGATGATGAGGACGCTCCGTTTCATTCGGACTCTCCGTTGAAGCCGAGGAACTCGTCCGTGCCCGCCAACAAATCGCCCAGCACTCCCAGCCCGGCGTAGGTCGCGAGATCATTGATGGGAAGGCCGCGTCGTTGTGCGGCGTAAGCGCAGGCGTAGAGAATCATCCCGCGTTCGCGTAAGGATTGCAGCAGCACATCACTGACACCCGCCGCCGCCTCATCGATGGAGTAGAGGTAAACCTTCGTCCCGGCATCAAGGGCTGTGGCGGCAACTGCCACGCCGCGCTGAAAATCCGGATGCGCAGGGCTCGTGGAAAGGAGGATGCCGAGTTTCTTTGCGGGGAGTGACATCGGTTCTGGGAAGGCGAAAGCGGTGAACTCAGCGCGGCGTCACGCGGCGGCGTCGAGTCCCAGAACCCGGCGGACCATTTCTGCGAGGCTGGTCGGCTGGTATGGTTTGCCGACGAAGCGGTCCACCTTGACGTCGGAATCCATCATAATCTCCGCCCCGGCCGTGCCGCTGACGAGGATGCTCTTGAGGTCCGGCTTCACGGCCTTGCAGCGTTCCACGAGTTCCAAGCCGTTCATTTTGCCCATGGCGTAATCGGTGATAAGTAAGGCGGGCTTCGGGCGGGCTTCCAGAAAGCTTTCCAACGCCTCTTCCGGATCGAGGAACTTCTTCAACCGGTAACCTCCCGAGAGCAACGACATCTCCGCGAGATCCAGGAGGAGTGGCTGGTCATCGACGAGGTAGATGAGCGGAGGTTTCTTGGGCGCTGTCTGGTTTGTCGGACTCATAATTGAGCCTGTGTTAGCTGAGGCACTAAACACCCGGTGGACACCCGTTGCAAGTGAAGTTTAGGCGTCCAACTTGGCGAAAATGCCCGAAATCAGATGGTTGTCCGTCTCCGGACCGGTAACAGCCGGCGGAGGTTCAGATGATGATTCCCACCACCGTCGCCGTGAGATAGCAGGCGATCAAGCCGCCGAGCATTGCCCGCAGACCGAGCTTCGCGAGGTCCTTGCGACGCTCCGGTGCCAGCGCGCCGATGCCGCCGATCTGGATGGCGATGCTGCTGAAGTTCGCGAAGCCACAGAGCGCGTAAGTCGTGAGCGTCACGCTGCGAGGGTCGAGCTTGTCGAGCTGTGCGCTGAGCGATAGGTAGCCGATGAATTCGTTGAGGACGATTCGTTCGCCGAGAATTTGCCCGACCACCAGACAGTCCTTCGCCGGCACGCCGATGAGCCAGGCGCACGGTGCGTTGATCCAGCCGAAGATGGTTTCGAGCTTCACCGGTTGAGTCACGTTGAAAAGCGATTGGACCCATCCGAGCGACATGTTCGCCAGCGCCACCACAGCGACGAACGCGATGAGCATGGCCATGACATTGATGGAGAGCATCACGCCCTCGCTGGCTCCGCGGCAGAGTGCCTCGATTCCATTGTAGGTTTCGCGCGGCACCTTGGCGGAAGCGCCGGCCGCCGTGTCGCTGGCTTCGCTCTCGGGCAGGAGGATCTTGGAGACCATCAACGCGGCGGGCGCGCTCATCACGGACGCGGTCAAGAGATGACCAGCGGAGATATTGAAGCCAACATACGCCGCGAGCACGCCGCCGGCGATCGATGCCATGCCGCCGATCATGAGCGCCATCAGCTCGCTCTGTGTCATTCGTTTGAGGTAGGGCTTGATGACGAGCGGCGCTTCGGTTTGCCCCATGAAGATGTTCGCCGCCGCCGCGAGGCTTTCACTGCCGCTCGTGCCCATGAGGCGCTGCATCACCCACGCGATGCCGCGAACCACGCGTTGCAGGATGCCGTAGTGGTAGAGCAGGGATGACAGCGCGGAGACGAGGATGATCGTGGCGGTGACGGTGATGACAAAGATGAAGCCGTTCCCAGGCCCGAGCTTTTCATTGAGCAAGGCGGCTTTTGCCAGCGGTCCGAAGACCAGCTCCGAGCCTTTGTTCGCACACTCGAGCAACGCCATGAACGCCGCCTGGGCCGCATCAAATGTCCGGCGACCGGCGGCGGTATGAAGAATGAAGAGGGCGAAGGCGAACTGAAGTCCAAGCCCGGCAGCCACGGTGCGCCACGGGAATCGTCTGCGATTCAGCGAACATGCCCACGCCAGGCCAATCAGCACAACCAGTCCGAGCGCGCTAACGAGTTTCGGTTGCATCGGTGAAGGCTAAGCGAGCCGACGGGATTGAGTCGAGCCCTTGACTGTTAACCAATCTTTGGACGACGCGAGGCGCGGCTGATGGTTCCGCTCGCGACGGCGATGCCTGAGAGCACGACCAGCGCACCGACGCCTTGCAGCCATGTCAGTCTCTCGTCGAGCACCAGCCAAGCAACGGCTGCGGCGACGACTGGTTGCCAGAGCAGGCTGACGGAGGAAAACGAGGCGGGCAGGTGGCCGAAGCCATAGGCGATGAGCGTCTGGCCGCCGGCGTGGCTGATGACCGCGAGAGCGATCAGAACGATCCAGCCCTTGCTCGACGTCGCCAGCATCTTGTCGCCGGAGAGCAGCGCCACGACGCCGAACCCAGCGCAACTGGCGAGGCCAGACCATGCCATGATGGTCGGCGTGGAGAATGTTTTCCGCAGATGCTTCACCGCGAGCAGATAGCCGGCGTAGAAGAACGCGGCGACAATGGAGAGGACATCGCCGAGGAGATGCTTCGAGCTGAAGAAGGTGATGGGGCCGTTGTTGTCAGAGGCGATCATGACGCTGCTCTTCACCAGCAGCACCGCACCGCTGATCGCCAGCACCATGCCGATGACTAAGGCGAACTTGATCCGATCACCGAAGAGAATTCGCGCGCCGATGGTGACGAAGATGGGGGCGACGTTGGTCAGCAGCGTCGAGTTGGTCACCGTGGTGAATTGCAGCGCCCAATGCCAGATCGAGAGATCAGCGGTGAAGAGAAGCCCACCCATGGCGAGTTGCAGGAAGTCTTTGCGAGTTGTGGGCTGTCGCGTGGCGGGATGTTGACGGCGATCCCATGTGGCCCAGATCCAGATCAGCGGCAGCGCGAAGAGCAGGCGGTAGAACGCGGTTGCCGTCGGGTCGGTCTCGCTCATCCGCACGAGAACTGGCGCGAAGCCGATGCCCGTCGCCCCGCCGATTAGGGCGAAGAAGCCGAGTCGGGCCCGGGGGTCGTTCACTTCTTTCCCACCAGTTCCAGCACCGCCGCCGACATCGCGGTGACGCCGGTCTTGATGGTTGGCTTGGGCACCGGTCGATAAAGGCTGGAGTGCAAAGAGGGTAGTAGCTTCCCCGTCCGCTCACTTTCGGCGACGCGTTCGGGTTCCACCGAGCCGAGCCAGAAGATGCAGATCGGAATCTTGTCCGCCGTGCGGCCGAACTCGCTGAAGTCCTCGCCGCCCATGACTGGCTTGCGGCTGATGACCTTCTTCTCCCCGAACAGTTCCCTGAACGCTCCGCCGATGCGACGCGCCAGTTCGGGATTGTTGTACGTCGCAGGCGTGAACTCCTTCTCGTCCACATGAACCACGGGCAATCGATCTTCCGGAATCCCGGCGGAGAGCGCCTGGCCGCGCACGATGCGTTTGATGGCTTCCAGCGTGTGGGCGCGGACTTCGTCTGTGAATGAACGGACGGTGAGCTGAAGCTTCACCTCGTCGGGAATGATGTTGTGCTTCGTGCCGCCATGAATTGATCCGACCGTCACCACGGCGGATTCCAACGGGTCCGTCTCGCGGCTGACGATGGTCTGCATCGCCATGATGCTTTGCGCGGCCAGAACGATGGGGTCCTTCGTCTTGTGTGGCCAGGCGCCGTGCCCGCCTGCACCGCGCATGGTGATGTCCACGGAATCCACGTTCGCAAGGACAAATCCTTCCACGACGCCGACGGAGCCTGCTGCCATGTCGGAGCTGACATGGAGCGCGAGACAGTAATCCGGTTTGGGAAAGCGCGTGAACAAGCCGTCCTTCAACATGGCGCGTGCGCCAGCACCCCGTTCCTCTGCAGGTTGGCCGATGAAGACGATCGTTCCGCTCCATCGATTCTTTAGTTGGGTCAAAACGCGCGCGGTGCCGACGAGCGAAGTGATATGAACGTCGTGTCCGCAGGCGTGCATCACGTCCACTTCCACGCCGAGATCGTTGGTGGTGCGAACGGTGCTGGCGTAGGGAACGCCCGTGAGTTCCTTCAAGGGCAGGGCATCGAGATCGGTGCGGACGAGAATCGTCGGGCCCGCGCCGTTCTTCAAGACGCCGACCACCCCGTGGCCACCGATGCCGGTCGTTACTTCGATGCCCAGCGCCTTGAGTTCCTCAGCGAGGCGCGCCGCAGTGTTCTGCTCGCGGAGCGAGAGTTCGGGATGGGCGTGGCAATGGGTGTAGAGCTTTTCGAGCGACGCGTATTCGCGTTCCACCAGCGGCGCGATGGCCTCGGCGAAGCTTGCTCCTTGAGCGACCAGCAGGGGCACGCTCATGGCGAGGATCGCCGTCGCGAGCGCGTAAGTGAATCCGATGCGGTGTGAGGTCTTCATGGAAATAGTGCGGGCGCGTTCTGTTCTCGGATCGCCCGAAACCTTGAGCGGCGAGGCGCGATCACGGCACCCGTTGGAGTGCGAGATTATCAGTCAACAGCTTGATCAATTCTGGCTTCGTATAAGTGCCCAGCGCGACGTTCGGGCCGACGATGAGCTGCGGCATCTGCCCGCGCTGCGCACGGTAGGAGAGCTCGTAAATCGCCACGTTCACTCGCAGTTGATTCTCGACCCACGGATCTTGCAGCGCCTTGGCGAGTGCTTCTGCGCCGACGACCTGGGCGGCTTTCAGTTGGGCATCAATCAGCGGCGGCGGCTTCGCTCCCTCCATCAGCCAGTTGTCGAACTCGTGATGTTTCGTGCGGTCGGCGCGCCACACTGCAAGGCTGAGCTTTGCATAGGCGCAGGCGTTGGTGTGGGAGGGATGGGGCTTTTGCATCGTCGAGTTGCAATCCGGATCCAATGGCATCGGCAGGCTGATGATCGCGAGCTGATTGCTGAACATCGCCTGGGCCTCGTGCAGCAGCGGGTGCATGGCGCGGCAGTGATGACAAGTGTAGTCGAACAAGCTCACGATGACGTGCTGATTGGTCGGAGCACCGAGGATGGGCGCGTCAAAGGTGTCCAGTTGGAAGCGGTTGCCGTAGATCGGAACCATCCGTTTCGCCACCACTGGAGCTGGGGCAGGGGTCGGTGTAGCTGGCGCGGTTGTGACCGTGGCTGGCACCACTGCGTTGGTGACAGCTGCCGGCGCTGGAGTGAGGGCGACTGGGTTGGACTTGATCGCGGGCGGCGGATTGGTACCCAAATCGGCGGGCTTCACCACCAGGCTGCGATGTTCAAACTTCACCTGGCCGATGACCAGCACAGCCAGCGCCAGCATCGCGACGACAAGGACGCGGCGAAACACGCGGGGCGCCAGGAAGACGAGTTTCTCGAGTTCCCACGGTTTCGCGGCGGGACTGCGCAGCGGGGCGTTGACGAAGATGAGAAGGGCCGCGATCGCGCCGCACGCGTGGGCCGTCATGCAAAAGGGACAGAACGATTTCAACACGAACGCCTGAACTCCGACGAACCACGCCGCCGACCCGATGACGACAATCGCGCTTCCCACCAGCCATGCCCAGGTCATCCGCTGGACCTTCGGATCGCGTTTGAGGTTGAACCGGAAGCTCGCGCCGAGAATCAGCGAATAAACGATTAGGGCGAAGAAACTGACGGGGACGTTCAGCCAGTAGGCCCAGCGCGAATTGAGAACTTGTTCGCATCCGGAATCCGGGCCGCAGCCCACCACGCGGTCGCCTGTCATCGAGATGTAGGCGAGGTAGGCGGAGATCGCCATCGCGGCGAAGGTGAAGAGCCGGATCGCCACCAGCGCGCCTGTGCGCACTGGTGCGTCGCTGCGTGGGGTTTCCGTTTTTGATTGTTTGGGTTTTGAGGCCATCGGGTTTGCTGCTGTGACTTTTGTAAGAGTTAACAGGATGGGGGAATCCGGAAGCAACCTTGTTTTGCGCCCAACCGCATCCGGGCAACGCCCCCGCCCGTAAACGAGGGGGGAGGGCGCGGCGGCGTTTTCGCAGATCGAGAACTCCCACCTCCACGGTGTCCATCAATCCGGGTGAAGTTCACGTTCTGTAGAACAGCCTCGATCTCGGAGACATTTTCAATACGCCTGTCGGATTAGGCGCGTCCGTCCATTCTCCGGCCCCCGGCTCATGCCTTCTCCCATTGAGCGTGGCTCTCTTCGTTTGTTCGCTGTGGTGGTGCAAGGTTGGCGTCAACTGCGTCGGTGGTGCGCTTCGTTCCGGAGACCCTTCCGACGGAAATTAGGTATGTTTTCAAATTACCGCTTGCGCACAAAGTCGCGATTGTTAGATTCCCCGTCTCATTTTGGTCCACCCTTACGGATGGTCCATCGTCTCTTGCATTCGGAATCACAGTCACGACTACGTGAAAATATTTAGCGGCAATTCCAATCTGCCTTTGGCGGGGGCGATCGCGGCGTCCATAGGCATTGAGCTGGGCAAATGCTCCGTGGGCGCGTTTCCTGACGGCGAGACGTTCGTGAAGATTGACGAGAACGTCCGCGGGGAAGACGTGTTCGTGGTGCAATCCAGCAGCCCGCCGACAAATCATCACTTGATGGAGATGTTCATCATGATGGATGCGTTGCGCCGCGCGAGCGCTTCCAGCATCACCGCCGTGCTGCCGTTCTATGGTTATGCGCGTCAGGACCGCAAGGATCAGCCCCGTGTTCCGATCACTGCGAAGCTGGTGGCGAACTTGATCGTGGCGGCGGGCGCGAACCGGGTTCTCGCGGTCGATTTGCACGCGCAACAGATTCAAGGCTTCTTTGACATCCCGGTGGATCATCTCTATGCGTCGCCGGTGATGTTCGAGTATTTGAAGGCGAAGAAGCTGGATGACTTGGTGGTGGTGAGCCCGGATGTCGGCGGCTTGAAGATGGCGCACGCGTATTCACAGGTGCTGAATGCGGGACTGGCCATTGTGGCGAAGCGGCGCAAGAGCGCGACGGAGGTGGAATCGGTGGCGGTCATCGGCGATATCCGCGGCAAGAATGTGTTGATGGTGGATGACTTGACGGAGACGGCGGGAACCTTGACGAACGCAGCGGCCCTGCTCAGGAAGCGTGGAGCGAAGAAGATTTTCGCCTGTGTTTCCCATGCAAACTTGAGCGAGTTGGGAATTGAGCGCCTCCGAAAATCAAAGATTGACGAATTAATCACGACTGATACCGTCCTCCGCCCTGTCATAGACGGGGTGAAGATAACCACCTTGTCGGTGGCTGGTTTGTTGGGCGAAGCCATCAAACGAATCCATAGCAATTCGTCGGTGTCTTCGCTGTTTGAATTTAAGGGTGGCCGAACGAGCTGATGCTCGTGGGTGCCGCCAAAGTTGATTTAAGAACATGAAATCTGTACCACTAATCGCCTTTCCGCGGACGCTCAGCCGTCGCGGTGGATCCAAGAAACTTCGTAGCGCCGGCCGCATTCCCGCCGTGATCTACGGCGGCCAGTCGACACCGCAGAGTCTGGAATTGGATCGCAAGTCGCTTGAGAATCTCATCCATCACTCCGCCTCGGAGAATTTGCTCGTGGATCTAAGCGTTGAAAAAGATTCCAAGCCCAAACGTCTGGCGCTGGTAAAGGAAATCCAGCACTACGCTTTGACGGGCGCGGTCCTTCACGTTGATTTTCAGGAGATCTCTGAGACTGAGACTCTCACGGTCATGGTTCCGGTGGAATCGGTTGGTGAAGCGTCCGGCGTGAAAAATGGCGGAGGCATCCTGGAGCACGTCCTGCACAAGATCAAAGTTCGTTGCCTGCCAAAGGATCTTCCCGAGGTCATCACGATCGATGTTTCAGCCTTGGAGATTGGTAAGACGATTCACATTGGTGAAATTGTTGCGCCGGCTGGCGTTGAGATTCTCGGTGACAAGCATATTTCCGTATTGGCAGTGAAGGCCCCGGTGACCGAAGCCGAAGAGACGGCGACGGATGCCGCCGCGACAGCCACTGGCGAAGTCGAGATGATTAAAGAGAAGAAGGAAGACGGCACTGCGGCGAAGGCTCCGGCTGGTGACAAGGGTGCTGGCAAGGCGGACGAAAAGAAGCCTGCCGACAAGAAGAAGTGATTTTGATCGGACCGCGACTGGTCCGGCCCGTCCTGCATGGAGAACGAGTATCTCGTTGTGGGGTTGGGAAATCCGGGGCGCGAATACGAGCGCACCCGTCACAATGCGGGGTTCATGGTTGTCGAGAGACTGGCTGCGTTGTGGAAGGCTGAATGGTCGTTGGAGAAGAAGTTCTCCGCGCGTATAGCGAAGGCCGAGCGGGATGGAAAGCGGCTGTGGCTTTGCCAGCCTCAGACCTACATGAATCTCAGCGGAGAATCAGTCGGTGCGATGTTGGGGTTCCGAAAGCTCGCCGCGACACGCCTGCTGGTGGTGGTCGATGATGCGGATCTGCCATTTGGCGGAATTCGGCTTCGACCAGGCGGCAGCAGTGGTGGCCATCATGGGCTCGAATCAATCGAGCAGCATTTGGGCACGCGAGAATACGCACGGCAGCGAATCGGGATCGGGCGACAAGACCAGTCGGTCCGGCAGATCTCGGGACATGTGCTCGCGCAATTCAGTCCTGCGGAGCGGGACTTGTTGGAAAAGATTTTGCAGAAAGCCTGTGATCAGGTTGAATGCTGGTTTGGTTTTGGCGTGGCGAAAGCCATGAATCAGTTTAACGGCGCGGTAAATGTCTAGCGACAACGACGAAAGGCAATTCTAGTGAAACGATACGAAGGTCTGTTCATTTTGAACACTAACGGTAAGGAAGAAAGCATCAAGGAAACCATTGATGCCATTTCGGCAGAGATCGTCACGGCGGGTGGCAAGGTGGAGACCGTGCAGAAGATGGACAAGCGTCCGTTTACCCGCGTGGCTGACAAGAAGTTCACCTCGGGTTTCTACGTGAACATCATTTTTGAAAGCCTGCCGACCGCCATCGTTACGTTGCACAGCAAGTTTGCGCTGAAAGAAGACGTGTTTCGCGCGTTGATTTCGACCGCACCGGCGGTCGTTGTTGCGAAGTAAATCTCGTCGCGCTCGGTGCGCATGAACAAGGCAACTTATGGCCAGCTTCAATAAAGTCATCCTCGCGGGCAACCTGACCCGTGATCCGGAGTTGCGCTATACCCCGGGCGGGAAGGCGATTGCCAAGTTTGCTTTGGCGGTAAACCGCAACTGGACGACTGAGACTGGCGAGAAGAAGGAAGAGGTTACTTTCATCGATATCGATGCCTTCGGACGTCAGGCAGAAGTCATTTCTCAATTCATGAAGAAGGGAAGGCCTCTGCTGGTTGAAGGTCGCCTGAAACTTGACCAATGGGATGACAAGCAGACCGGTCAGAAACGCAGCCGGCTGGGTGTAGTGTTGGAAAGCTTTTCCTTCATCGATTCCAATCGTGCCGGCGAGGGCGGCGATGGTGCCGACTCCGGGGTTCCCAGATCCCGTCCAGCGCCCAGTCGTCCTGCGTCAGCGCCGCTAGCTGCGCCGTCAGCGCCTGAAGATTCCGGACCGCCATCTGAGGACGACGTTCCCTTCTGATTTATCCATATTGATTTTCGATTACCTTTACGCTTTTTCCTATGCCAAAAACTGAAGTCATTCTTACCCATAACATCATTGGTCTCGGCGGCGAGTCCGATCAGGTCAAAGTCGCTGCTGGTTACGCGCGCAACTATCTTCTGCCCCAGGGCCTGGCGATTCCTGTAACCGGTGCCAACAAGCGCCGTCTCGAAGTGCTTCGCCAGCGCCGTGCGGAACGTGAAGCGCATGAGTTCAACGCCATGAGCGAGCTTGCGAAGAGCATCACGAAACTCACCTGCGTTGTGAAGGTGAAGACCGGCGATGACGGCAAGATGTTCGGTAGCGTCACCAGTGGAACGATCGCTGACGAGCTCAAGAATCAGTTCGATATTTCACTGGAGAAGCGAAAAATTCACCTGGAACTTCCGATTCGTACAGTTGGCGAGCACGAGATTGAACTCCGCTTGCATGCCGAAGTGAAGGCGACGCTCAAGGTCAAAGTCGAGAGCCTCACTCCCGTTGTCGTGCCGGTTGAAGCGACGGAAGGCAAGGATGGCCCTCAGCGGACCGAGAAGCGCGGTCGCCGTCCTGAAGCAGAGGTGGAAGCCAAGCCAGCTGCCAACGTCAAGAAGTCGGACAAGGCGAAGTAAGCTCTTTCCGATGAACGATTCTCTGGCAGGCCACAATTGGACTGCCTTTTTTTTAGTCGGACCGGGAGACTGCCGATGAAAAGCCGCAGGGGTTCGAATCGGGCAACGCGTTAGGATTTGCCAAACGATTGGTTCTCTGGCAACTAAGTTAATCACAATGAAAATTGTCGCCGCCGTTCTAGGGTTGGGTTTGGTCTTGTTGGCTGGGGGTTGTTTCGAACAGACGTCCGGGCCTCGATCTTATGTCGGACCTCTTCTCCGCTATCATTTTGCGGGGCGCTCCGGTTTGCCCACGGGCACGAATGCCGCCCGTTTCAAGGAGATCGATTCATTAGCGACTACTGCGGCGTTGCGGGCCGATATCGCGCAGAAGTTCGCCTCCGCCGCGCTGCCCTTCTGGCGCAGCAGCCTTCCGGCAGGTGCCACGGATCAGTCGCCATTGCTCAAGCCGTTGCTTGAGGATTTGTTGACCGCCGAAGCATTTCTGGAAGTTCGCGGTGCGCCGGGAAATGCCGACCTCGCCTTGGCCGTGGCTGTCTCCGATGAACGTGGGCAGCTCTGGGATAAGAATCTTCGCCAGTTGGCAGCGGCTTGGAAGCTGGGCACTCCGCGCGATTTGAGCGCTGACGGATTCAAGGGTTGGGAGCTTAAGAAAACTCCTGCTCCGGAAACTTTGCAGGTTTATCGTGCGGGCAAATGGACAGTGGTCGGCTTGGGGAATGGCAAGCTCATTCAGTTGCCGTTGCTGCTCGCTGACGTTAAGAAGTCCGGCCGGCCGGTGCCGGCATTGAGCAATCAGTTCATCGAGTTGGCGGCGGACCTTCCGGCGTTGAGACCTTGGTTTTCATTCCTGTCCCAGTGGCCATTGCCTCCTGTGGTGGTGGGCGTTTCAGGTCGCGGCGACGGCATTCGGACCGAGGTTCGGTTTCAATACTCCGGCCGGATTCCTTGGACGTTCGAGCCTTGGAAGATTCCGACCAACGTCGTGAGTGAGCCGTTGACGAGTTTCACCATGGGCCAGGGACTGGCTCCGTTTCTTAAGCAGGTCAAAGGCGTTGCCGATCTCGGGCTGAATCCCTTGCCCAATCAGTTTTGTTCATGGGGCCTGCACAATGAGCAATGCCGGATGAACTTCGCTGTGCCGGTGCCTAATGCGACGAACGCCATGCAAAAACTTTCTCTGGGTGTGCCGCGTTACATGCTGGCCAACTTCACCAATCTTCAGGGCCGCTTCCTGTATGGGACCAATCGTTCTGAACTGCTGTTGAGCGGTGTTCCCTGGGTTGCCCCGATGCTGCACCCGGTCAAGGATGGCAAGGATGAATACTTGATGGGCGGAATCTTTCCCCTGTCGCCCAAGCACACGCCCGTCCCGGATGAACTGTTTGCCCAGGTGCGCGGACGGACGAACCTGCTCTATTACGACTGGGAAATCACCGAGCACCGCCTGAATCACGGCAAACAATTCTACCAGCTCGCGAGCATTCTCAACTCGCGTCGGACGCCCAATACGAATACCGCTTCCAAGCGCTGGCTTTCGGAGATCGGCTCGAAGCTGGGGAACACCGCGACCGAGATTTCCCAAGCCGGCCCGCAGGAACTGGTTCTCGTTCGGCGCTCCCATGTCGGCTTCACCGGCTTTGAGCTCGCCACGCTTTCGCTCTGGCTGGACACGCCCGGGTTTCCATTTGAATTCGATTTGCCGGCGCCGCTTCCGAGCATGAAATCCCGTGCGGTCACGAACAGCCCTGCGGCGAGGGCGCCCGCAGGCCCGGCTCCAGCGAAGGCGACCATCACGCCGCTGCCACCCAAGCGGTAGCCTGCTCAAGCCATGCTGCTCAAGCTTGGAGTTAACATCGATCACGTCGCCACGGTTCGCGAAGCGCGGTATCGCGGACGGACGGAGGGTGAGCCTGATCCGGTGGAAGCTGCGTTGGTCTGCGAAGCGGCGGGAGCTTATGGGATCACGGCGCATCTGCGCGAGGATCGTCGCCACATTCAGGATCGTGATGTCACCGAGCTGCGTCGCCGAATCAAGACGCGGCTCAACTTGGAGATGGGCAACGCTCCGGAGATTGTCGGGTTCGCGTTGAAGACGAAGCCGGACATCGTCTGCCTGGTTCCGGAGCGTCGGGAGGAGGTCACGACGGAAGGTGGTTTGGACGCCGCTGGCCAGCTCACTTCATTATCGGAGACTTGCAAGCGGATGAACAATGCCGGGATCGAGGTCAGTCTTTTCATCGCTCCGGATCCCGCGCAGGTGGAAGCGTCCGCCAGGATCGGCGCGCAGTTTATCGAGCTGCACACGGGTGCCTACGCCGAGCAGTTTCACCGGAAACGCGAGCGGCAGGTTGAGCTGGAGCGATTGATCTCCGCCGCAAAGCAGGCGTATCAACTCGGAGTGAAGGTGAACGCCGGGCACGGGCTGAATTGCGAGAACGTCCCGCTCCTCCATATCGTGCCTCACCTCGTGGAGTTGAACATCGGCCACAGCATCGTCAGCCGTGCGCTGTTCATCGGTCTGGAGGCGGCGGTGAAGGAGATGCTCAAGGCGATGGAGGGATATCAAGGTTGACGCGTAGTTTGCGCCGAATCCTTCGCGAATCGCACGTCACCCACCAGCCCATGATTCTCGGCACTGGCATTGATATCATTGAAGTGGCGCGCATCGCCTCGTCCTACGAGAAGTTCGGTGAACGCTTCATCAATCGCATTCTCAGGCCGTCGGAGATTGCCTACGCCCTGGCTCACAAACGACCGGCACCGTTTCTCGCCGTCCGGTTCGCCGCGAAGGAAGCCATCTCCAAAGCTTTCGGGACGGGAATTGGCAGGCAGCTTGGGTGGCAGGACATGGAGGTCGGCCGCAAGGAGAGCGGAGAACCGTTTGTCATTTTGCATGATGGCGGGCTGCGGCTGTTACAGGAACGCGGAGGCCGGATGGTTCACCTGACATTGAGCCATACCGAGAACTACGCCACGGCGTTTGCGATATTGGAAAGCTAGGCGACGGCTGCTCATCGCGGCCATGCAACCTGCCGCTCTCTCGTTCAAAAATCCTTAAAGTCAGCGGCCTGATCTGAAGTTGGTCGTTCCGCCCGCGAAGAGGTGGTGATTCCTGTGGGCGGCATTGGCAGGGAATTGTTTTCGGAACGCGATTTCAAACCACTGGCATTGTTGGTTGGCTTCTGTGCGGTGGACTTTGTCGGCGACGGTGTTTGAGGGGAAGGTGCGGCCTCGGCCGAACCGGACCTGCCTCCGACCAATCTAACTAAATCTTCAATCGACTCACGCAGGACGTCCGCTTGTGCGCGGAGCTCGGCGGCGGCTGTGGCGCTTTCCTCTGCGCCGCTCGCCGCGTCCTGGGTCACGCGGTCCACTTGGGTGACGGAGGTGGTGATCAGGCTGATGCCCTGACTTTGTTCCTGGGACGCTGCGGCGATCTCGCCGACCAGCTGGTCCATCTTCTGCGCCTTGGTCACGATGGATTGCAGGCTGTTGGCGACCTTGGCGCTGATTTGCACGCCGCGTTCGCTCTTGCTGATCGAGTCCTCGATCTTGTCCGCCGTTTCGCGGGCCGCGAGCGCGCTGCGTTGCGCCAGGTTGCGAACCTCATCTGCGACGACCGCGAAGCCGAGCCCCGCTTCGCCTGCGCGCGCGGCTTCGACAGCGGCGTTCAAGGCCAGGATGTTGGTCTGAAACGCAATCTCGTCGATCGATTTCACAATCTTTCCGATGCTGTCGCTGGAGGCCTTGATGGCGCTCATGGCTTCTTCCATCTCCCGGATTTCACGTGAGCCGGCCTCTGCGGTGGTGCGGGTGTCGTTCGAGAGTTCCTTGGCGCTTTGGGCGTTGGCGGAATTCTGTTTCGTCATGGAGGCGATCTCGGTGAGGGAGGCGCTCGTTTCTTCCAGCGATGCCGCTTGCGTTCCTGCGCCTTCGGCCAGGCCCACGCTGGTGGCTTCCATCTGGCCCGAGGCGCGAGTGACTTCGCTGGCACCGTTGCGGAGCTGTTCAGCCACGGATGCGATGCGTCGCGTGATCGAGCGGGCGAGCAGGAACGCAATCGTTGTTCCCACGGTGATGGTGATGAGGGAAAGCCAGATGCTCGCCTGGACGGTCTGCGAGGTTTTGGCGGTCAGCTCGGACTGGCCTCTGGCGAACTGTGTCTCCGCAAAATGGCGGAGCCGGGCGGTCTGCTGCTTGATCTCCTTCACCTTGTCGTCAAAGAAGGCGTAGTCGGCCTTGCTCGCCGACGCGGTCAGGGCACCGTCGAGGGTCTTGTCGAATTGGGAGGCGACGCCATCGAGCAGTTCCTTGTTTTCGGGCGTGAGCGTGGCCTTTGTGAGAGCCTCATGGCCTTCCTTGAATTTTGCACGGCCGACGAAATTCAAGTCACGTGTCGAGGTTGAGTAGAGGACGTTGATGACGGCCCGGCTGAGCGTGGCGAATGCCTTCTCGTCCACTTTGCCGAGCGGAAAGCTTTTCCGGTAAACCTTGGACAGCTCTTCCTTGGACGCCTCCAGATCAGTTCGCACCTTCAATTGTTCGCCGGCCAGGCTCACGGTTTTTTCCGCCGCGCTTCCGAGCAGGTTGAAGTTGGTGGTCACCGTGTTCAGCACGGCACCGACCGTCATCTTGGCAGCTCCCTTTGAACTGCCGTTTGTTCCGGTGGTTGTCTCTTCAATGACGTCATCGCGGAATGGGGCGAACTTCGCAGAGTTGAGCGCTTGAATTTGAACTCCAAGCTTCTCCACGAATGCTTTTGTTGCTTTCCGGCTCTCCTCCACGTCGCCCTGATTAAGCGCCCGGAACGATCCCGCAACGGCTTTCTCCAGGTCCGCTGTTCGTTCGTTGACCGAAACTGAAACCTGGTAGAGGGGAATGTCCACTTCACCATTCTCGTGGATCGTTTTGGCGACAATGCGCAGTTGCCAGAAGACTACCACCACCACCGCGACGAATCCGAGAACGACGACGCCCACGGCCGATAGAATTTTTTTAAGCATTTGAATCCTCCTTCAAAACTTCGAGATAATGACAGCAAATGAACCAGGCCGTCGTCGATGACTGCGGGCCTTATTTCTTGGACAGGACGGTGCGCACCTTCTCCATTTGCTCCAGTCCTTCTTCCATCTCTTCCTTTACCGCCTTGAGCTCCGCTTCGTCCTTGGAGGTGGCGAAGGTCTGGGCTGCCTTCAGCACGAGGATCGGGTGAACGATGGAATGGATCGGGTCGGTGAAGTGCTCATTGTCCTCGGCCTTCACATCGATTCCAAGATCGCTGCTGCCGGACTTGGTGAAGTGATTCAGGTCATGCCATTCGTGTTCAATATCTTTGAAGGAGAGTTTCTTCATGGCCTCGATGTTATCGACGATCGTCTTGAGCAGTTTCTCACCCTTCGGATGGACCTTGGCGTATTCGGTCGCTCCCCAACTGGATTCCGTGAGAAGGATTTGGACCTTCTTCTCCACTTCGGCGACGTCGATCTTTTTGTTGATCGCCATTTCGACGATGGCCTTGCCGGCGGTGCGGTAATTGTTGCAGTGAGTGTCAATCTCAGCCTTGTCGGCCGCGTGGGTGAACGCTGTGGCGGTGAGGAGGATGGCAAATGCCAGGATGGTATTCTTTTTCATGGATATCAGGTGTGAACGATTTGCTGATTTTTCGGTTGGGGAGAGGGGGACAAGATGGGGTTCCGCCACCGAGACGGTGGGTGCGGAAGGCTGGGCCGACGGGTCGGCTTTCGAGTCGAATCTCGCTAACATACATGGACGCATTTCAACTGTCTGTTCTGGTCCTTCGCCCGCAGCCCCGGGTTCAAGACATCAACGGCGCAATGCCTCCTTCATCAACGGCACATTCTGCGAAAAGATTAGACAATTCTTGCGAAAGCATGAAAGCCGAGGACTCAATCCAAGACCACGGAGTTGAATGCGGATCGTGGCAAGGGGCCATCCAGACCTCGGTGTTGGTTGCGCTGGTTTCATGATCGCGCACCAGCCAGTCGAAGGGCCGGCGAAATGATTACCTCAGCATCCCGGAGTTGCTCGTTGGAGAAGGGAGAGGAACGCGCGCGCTTTCGAGCTGCTGCGACCGGTCGGAGCGGGGTTCTGAAGTCGTCGCGTTGACAAGATGGCCTCGCGAAGTAGCATTCGCCTCTCTATTTCTGGAACAACTCACTGAATGGACAAACGCATTGCATTGGTCACGGGTGCCAGCCGGGGAATCGGGCGCTCGATCTCTCTGGCCTTGGCGGCGACGGGTTGTCATGTGGTGGTGAAC
>CAMCCU010000047.1 GCA_945872975.1 Pedosphaera parvula Ellin514 | reverse complement strand
CTCCGTTTTCCCACTTGCGATCCCGTCGCCGCTGGATAGCCTCTCGCCGCTTTATGAATTACAAAATCAGTCGTCGCGCCGCGTCGCTCTCGCCGTCCCTCACCCTGGTCATTGATTCCAAGGCCAAGGCGATGAAGGCCGAGGGGCTGGACGTCGTCGGCTTCGGCGCGGGCGAGCCGGATTTCGACACGCCGCAGCACATCAAGGACGCCGCGATCAAGGCGCTGAACGAAGGCTTCACCAAGTACACGCCGAGCAGCGGCATCCCGGAACTGCGCCAGGCGATTGCCGACAAGTTTAAGAAGGACAACGGGCTCACCTATAAGCCGAGTCAGATCATCGTTTCGAACGGCGGCAAGCACTCGTGCTACAACGTGATTCTCGCGACGTGCGAGGAGGGCGACGAAGTGATCATCCCCTCGCCGTACTGGCTGAGCTATCCCGAGATGGTGAAGCTCGCGGGCGCGACGCCGGTCATTCTCACGACGACGGATCAGACGGAGTTCAAGGTGACGCCGGAACAGCTCCGCGCCGCCATCACGCCGCGCACGCGTTTGTTCATCCTGAACTCGCCGAGCAATCCGACGGGCAGCGTCTATACGCCGGACGAGATCAAGGCGCTGGGCGACATCTGCGTGGAGAAGGGCGTGCTCATCATGAGCGACGAGATCTACGAACACCTGCTCTACGACGGAGCGGTTCACAAGTCCGTCGCAAGTTTTTCGCAGGCGCATTACGACCACACGATCGTCGTGCATGGCTTCGCGAAGGCGTGGAGCATGACGGGCTGGCGGCTGGGTTTTCTCGCCGCGCCGGAGCCGATTGCGAAAGCCATCGACGCCATCCAGAGCCACAGCACGAGCAACCCGACGAGCTTCGCGCAGAAGGGAGCGGTCGCCGCGCTGACGGGGCCGCAGGATCATTTGAAGGGCTGGCTCGTGGAATACGCGAAGCGCCGCACCTACGCGCATCAGAAGCTGAACAGCATTCCGGGCATCAGTTGCGTGAACTCGAAGGGCGCGTTCTATCTCTTCCCGAACATCTCGAAGATCGGGCTGAAGTCGGCTGACTTCTGCGCGCGCCTGCTCGAAGTCGAGAAGGTCGCGGCGGTGCCGGGCATCGCGTTCGGCGCGGACGACTATCTGCGCATCAGCTACGCGACGAGTCTCGCGAACATCGAGAAGGGCCTGAACCGGCTGGAGAACTTCGTGAGGAACTTGAAGGCGTAGGCGCGTAGGCGCGGAGGTGACGTGAGGGGAGCCGGGCATTTCGCGCTCCTGCGGAAAATCAGTTCAGACGGGAACGATCATGGCCGATGTGGTTACCGTGAACCTGTTTGGACTATGCAGTGAGAGAATCGGGACGAGGCGCATTCGTATCGCAGCGGCGATCCTGCTGGCGTGGATGGCGGCGCTGCCGGTCATTGCTGCCGACGAAACCTTCAGCACGCTGACGGTGGGTGGTGAGACGTTTACCAATGTCACGGTGCTGACCAAGACGCGGAACGATGTGTTCATCAGCCACGGCCGTGGCATGGCGAGTTTAAAGGTCAAGCAACTCGATACACTCACCCAGATCAAGTTGGGCTACCTGGTCGAACCGCCCAAGCCAACCAAGTCGGAGTCGATCAAAAGTACGGTTGCCAACATCAGCCGGATCGAGGCGGATCCTCGCGTGCAGGCGGCAGAAGCGGAGATCATGGCGCGCTTTGCGCAAGCGGTGGAGCAGTTTGACCCTCGGATTTTCTACGGATTGATCGCGGCCATCATCCTTTCCTACCTCTCGTTCTCGTCCTTGTGCCGCTCGATCTGCCTGAAGGTGGCAGGACCTCCCAAGGAATTGATTCCCCTCATCTGGTTGCCTTTCTTAAAACAGATTCCTTTGCTCAAGGCGGCGGGAATGTCTCCGGCGTGGATGCTGACCAACTTGGTCCCCGGCCTGTTCCTCGTCACTTACATTGTGTGGAGCTTCAAGATTACCAAGGCGCGCGGGAAGAACGTCGCGGTGGCGGTTTTCCTTCTGCTTCCGGTGACCAACTTGTTCGCGTTCCTTTATCTGGCCATGTCGGGCGACACGACCGATGGGGAACCCAAAAAGCGCAACGTCATCTCCCTCCCATCGTCCGCCCGTCGCGAGGCAGCTTAGCTGGCTGCGTGCGGTGATTCACCGCGAAGAGCCGGTTTATCTTGTTTCAACTGTTGCCAAGCGGCGGCGCAATCAGGTAGTTCTGTCCGCGCATGGCCACCGTTTCCGAGCAACTAAGGCTCGCCCGCGAACAACAGCAACTTGATGTTTATCAAGTGGCCGAGATTACGAAGATCAAGACGGATCACATCCGTGCTCTCGAATCCGGCACCTACGACATCTTCCCCGCGCAGGTTTACATCCGCGGCTTCACCCGCACTTACGCCACGATGCTGAAGCTCGATGTGCCCCGCCTGATCGCCGATCTGGACGCCGAGCTCTCGCGCGACGAGCGGTTCCGCGATCATCCGCCGCTGACGAATACGCCGCGCAGCCCGCTCGATTTCGTCATGCTCCAGCTCTCCCGGATGAACTGGAAGATTGCCCTGGGTCTCCTCGCTGGAGTGGTGATCCTTCTCGTGGTAATCAGCGCCGTGCGCAATCGTTCTGCCTCAACCGCTGACCCTCTGAAGGATCTCGGTCCCGGCGTCTATCGTCCAAAACCGGAGAAGAGCAGCGAAACGCTTCCGTTGCCCCCGGCACCCGCCAAGCGGTAACTGAACGTCGTTTTCGTAGGCCGATGGATCTGTTTTTGGATTTTCCCGCATTGCCTTGCCCCTTTGCCTTCGCGTAAGTTGCGCGTCCCTTGATGAAGACGGACAAACCAAATCGCCCCATTCGTGTGGGCCTCATCTCCCTCGGCTGCGCCAAGAATCTGGTGGACGCCGAGATCATGCTCGGCTCGCTGATGAAAGGCGGCGTCGAGATCACGAACGACGCGACGCAGGCCGACGCGCTCATCGTCAATACGTGCTCCTTCATCGATGCGGCGCAGGAGGAAAGCGTCGATACCATCCTCGAATCCGCCGAGGTCCGCGCCGCGAATAATCGCGGCCAGGCGCTCATCGTCTCCGGCTGTCTTCCGCAACGTTTTCGCGAGGATCTCCCGAAGCTCCTGCCAGAGGTGGACGCCTTCATGGGCATCGATCAGGTCGCGCAAGTTGGCGACATCGTCCAGCAGGCGTTGAAGAATCGCGCCGAGAAAATTGCCGCGCCACCGAGAGCAAAATCAGCCGGGACGAAGGTCGCGGCCAAGCTGGCTGAACTCGACAAGAGCCGTCCCAAGTCCGAGCACGACCACGACGAGTCCCTCCGTGGTTCCGACAAGTTCGGCAAGACGAAGGCGCTCGTAGTTCCAGCGGGACCGATTCTTGATGTCACGGCGCGCCCGATCTTCATTCCTGATTTCGACACGCCCCGGTTTCGCCTCACGCCGAAACACTTCGCCTACGTGAAGATCGCGGAAGGCTGCAACCATCCGTGCAGCTTCTGCATCATCCCGCGAATGCGCGGCACGCATCGCAGCCGCATCCAGAGCGATATCGTGGCTGAAGCGCGCCAGCTCATCGCAGACGGCGTGAAAGAGCTGAACCTCATCTCGCAGGACTCGACCTACTACGGTCTCGATCTGCGCGCGAACCACAGTCGCAACATCGCGTCGCCGGAGAAATTCAACGCCGCCGCAAAGTCGCTTCCCGTCAACGCGACCACTCTCTGCACCCTGCTGCGCGAGCTGAACGCCTTGCCTGGCGATTTCTGGATTCGCCTGCTCTACACGCATCCGGCGCACTGGACGGACGAGCTGATTCAAACCATCGCCGACTGCCCGAAGGTCGCCCGCTACGTGGACATGCCGCTGCAACACATCCACGAAAACATGCTGGAACGCATGCGCCGGGAAACGTCGCAGCAATACATCGTGGACCTCATCGCGAAGATTCGCGCGGGCGTTCCTGGAATCGTGATTCGTACGACCTTCATCGTTGGTTTCCCCGGCGAGACGGAATCTTACTTCAAGGCCCTGCTGGATTTCATTCGCGACACGAAGTTCGAGCGCCTCGGTGTTTTCGCCTACTCGAAGGAAGATGCCACTCGTGCCGCCGGCATGGCCGGGCAGATTCCTGATGCGACCAAGAAGAAACGTCGCGAGCGCGCAATGGCCGAGCAGCACAAGGTCGCGGTGAAAGTTTCCGAATCGTTCGTCGGCCGCATCATCCGCGTCGTTGTGGAGCGCGAAGCGAATGCGAAAGAGTTGAAAGGTGCGAACATCAGCTCGTGGGAGCATGGCCTGATCCGCGACGCCGATGCGCACACCAGCCAGCTCAAGGGTCGCTACCTGCTGGCCCGTGGCGAGGCGGACGCGCCGGACATCGATGGCCGAGTCTATATCCGTGGCAAGCTGCCCATCGGTGAGTTCGCCCGGGTGAAGATCGTCGGGCATACCGATTACGATTTGATCGCCGAGCCAGCATGAACCTGCCGAACAAGCTCACGGTCTCACGCTTCTTCCTCACCGCGATCTTCATGGGCGCGGTCTTCTGGCGCTCACCGCTGAACGACACGCTGGCGCTCTTCCTCTTCAGCATCGCGAGTCTCACGGACTACTTCGACGGCAAGATCGCCCGCAGCCGGAACTTGATTACGAACTTCGGCGCGCTGATGGATCCGCTCGCCGATAAAATTCTAACCTGTGCCGCGTTCGTCGCGCTCGTCGAACGCGGGCATCTCGTGAACAACGAGACTGGCGTGAAGGTTCACGCGTGGATGGTCATCATCATCGTCTCGCGCGAGCTCGCCATCACCGGCCTGCGCCTGCTCGCGGCGACCAAGCAGCTCGTGCTCGCGGCGGAGCGTTACGGCAAGCACAAGACCATCTCGCAGATGACCGCCATCATCGCCTTGCTTATGCTGGACGCGTGTCCGGAGTGGGGTCAATGGGCGCAGGTTGCATTGATGCCCTGGCTGCCGTGGTTCTCGCGAATCGCGCTGTGGATCACGGTCGTCCTCACCTTCAACTCCGGCGTGCTCTACCTCTGGCGCAATCGCGAATTGTATCTGCGCGACATGTAAGTCAGCGTCCGCGACATGCATGCGATGGTGAGTTTCTCAACCCTGTTCGCCGCATTCTTTGGCGGATGGGAGGTCGTGTTGATTCTGGCTGTCCTGCTGGTTCTTTTTGGAGCAAGGCACCTCCCGGAACTGATGGATGGCCTGCGCCGGGGAATGGAGGAGTTCATCAAAGCAACGCGAGAAGTGGAGGGCCATATCTATCGTGCGATCGGCCCACCTCCATCGCAAACCCATCCGCAACCAGATGAGAACGCGGCGAGGAAGGACGAGCTGTCCCTCTGGCTCGCCCAGGGCTTCGACATTGGGCGAATCCCTGTGGCTCCCGGCACGTTTGGATCGCTTGTCGGTGTTCTGTGGTTCGCGTTGCTGCTGGTGCCGGCTAGCTTTGGGCTCTATCTCCTCGGGACTCTGTTGGGTCTCGCGGCTTCAGTGAAGTTCTGCGGCGAAGCGGAGCGGATTCTCGGCGAAAGCGACCCCGGTTCCGTGGTGTTGGATGAGATCGCCGCCATCCCAATCTGCTTCCTGCCCTGGGTGGTGCTCGAACTGTGGCGCTTGAAGTCCATGCCGCCGGTCGAGACTTTCTTCTCCGGTCGCGGCTTGTGGATAAGCGTTTCGATCTACGTCCTCTTTCGTGTCTTCGATATCTGGAAGCCCTGGCCCGTCCGTCAAAGTCAGAATCTCCCAGGCGGCTGGGGCGTGACGGCGGATGACGTCCTGGCCGCGATTTACGTGGGGGCGCTCAGCGTATTGTTCGTGCGTTGAGATTGTCGCCGAGAGTGGAGATTTTTCTGTCCTTCATCGCCGCCTTTGCATCACAACTAATCCATGTCGTCGGTCGCTCCCCTTCTTAAACTCGAAAAGGTTTCGAAGAATTACGTCGCCGCTGAGGGTGCTGCGCCGGTCGCGGTCTTGCGCGATCTGAGCTTTGAGATTACGGCCGGTGAATCCGTCGCCATCATCGGTCCCTCCGGCTGCGGCAAGAGCACGTTGCTCAATATCATCGGAACGCTCGATCACCCAACTTCCGGCAGCGTGTGGTTGGACGGCCAGGATCTCAGCCGACTGGACGAACAACAGCTTGCCGCCATCCGCAGCCGGCAAATCGGTTTCATCTTCCAGTCGCATCACCTGCTCCCGCAATGCTCGGTATTGGAGAACGTCCTCGTGCCCACCATTGCGGACAAGCGGAGCTCAAGCACCGGCGCCGCAGAACGCGCGGAGAAGCTTCTGAAGCGCGTTGGTCTTGGCGAGCGGTTGCATCATCGCCCTGGGCAACTGTCCGGCGGCGAACGCCAGCGCGTCGCCGTAGTTCGCGCGCTCATCAATCAGCCGAAGCTGCTGCTTGCCGACGAACCCACGGGTGCTCTCGACCGCAACTCAGCGCAGGGAATGGCGCAATTGCTGGTCGAGTTGAACCGAGAGGAACAGGTGACCTTGGTCCTCGTCACGCACGCGCTCGAACTTGCCCGGCAGATGAACCGCATCCTCGAATTGCGTGACGGCCAGTTGGTTTCCGCTGTCGTTTGACCCCCATGAGAGCGCGAGTTTGGCGTTGTAGCTGCGCAAAGATAACCCTTGCCATCAGACGCTAATCCGGCAGTCTCACGCCGTAAGTTAGATAGCCTGTCCATTCGAGGCTCGGACAATCATCAAATGAACGTGATTCAGAGATGATTTTTAATCCGCCAGTTGGGAACGTCCCGGGACGAGTGTGATTCCGGTGATGAAGGACGAGGTAGTTGGTGAGCGAAACTTCCGCTGCCAACGGAACAGTTAATTTCAGAGTGCGGGCTTCGTGAAAGCGAACCCCGCCCTTTCCTTTCAGTGTTTGGGCGATTCGCCTGCCGGCGTCTCCAGACAGGCATGATAGCGGCGGGCGTGATTCGGAATGTTACTTGAAAGTTGAATGAGCCAGCAGGAACAACACATTGAATTGGAAGGCCGGATTTTGGTCGTGCTCGCGGGCACGATGTTTCGCGTCGAACTCGACAACAAGCACCAGGTCCTGGCCACGATATCGGGCAAGATGCGCAAGCGCTTCATCCGGTTGACGGCCGGGGATCGCGTGAAGATGGAGATGTCGCCTTACGACCTGAACAAGGCGCGCATTACCTACCGTCTCGGGTAGGATTTCGTCAGGCGGCCACCTGATTGCGCCGCGTCAGCCAACCGGCCAGCCAGGTCTCCGCCACCAAGACCAGCAGCGCAGCCACCAGCAGCCAGCGCCACATTTTCTGGTGCTGCTCCAGCTCGGTGGCTTGGAGCCGCGAGGTTTTCTTTTCATCCACTTTCGACAATTTGGTTTCGGTCGTCTGCAACGGCAGGCGCAATCGTTCCAGTTCTTCCATGGTCAAAGGAGCGGTCCGGCTCTCTGACGGATCCAGATTCACCGCGAAACGCTGCGTGGATGAGCCCGAGGTGATGGTGTAAATTCCGGGCACCTCCGTTTCCGTGAAGCGTGCCGGAGCCGCGACCTTCGTCTCGGATCCATCGGGCTTTCGGATGGTGAAGGTTTGTCCCGCATTCGTTGCAGCCAGAGAAACGGGATCGCCCACCGTGTATTGGGCCAGTTGAGCCTTCACGCCGCCGCTGAGGTCGAGCAACGAGTAGAGCAGGGGGACGAATTTCGACGAGAGGGCGAGCTGGCTGTCGCTTGGATTCCAGCCGGAAGTCAGCACCAGCAATGTTCCCTTGCCAGCGGGAACCTGGAGCAGGGCGGGGTCGCCTTTGTCGAAGCGCGCAATCACTCGGGCACCTTTGAACTGGGTGGAATCCAACTGCCGATGCTTCCAAAAATGAATCTTCGTGAAGTCGCTGAAGCGCGGGTCCGCGAACGGGGCAAAGAGCGGATGCTCGAAATCCAACTGGCCGAGCAGCGCGTAGTTTCCTCCGCCTTCGGATTCTTGCGCGGAGACGGTGCCGAGCCCGGCGATGTCCGCCAGCGTCTTCGCCGTAGCGATGGATTTCATGGCGAACAGCACGGTCTTGCCAGCGTCCAGAAACTCACGCACGGACTTCACCGCCTCGGGAGCGAGAACATCTCCGACGACCAACAGGGGCGCGGTCAGCAAATCTTCCGGCGGCAACGCGGCGTTTGCGGTGCGAGCGATGACCTGGACGTTCTGGCGTCGCGTCTCCGGGAAGGCGCGCTTCAGGTAGTAAAGTGATTGCTGGGCATCGCGTGGATCGTCGTTCCCGACGTAAACGACCTTGATCTGCTCCGCTTTGGGCGGGACGAGGTGGACGGTGTTATCGAAATCTTCCTCGTCTCCGGTGAGGCGAAGAATCTCGGCAGGAAGCCCCGCAGTGGGCTTCGGCGCGGTGAGCACGCGGCTTTGGCCTGGTGGCACATAGGCATCGACGGGCGTTCCGCTGAACGATTTTTCGCCGGCACGCGACCAGCCGATCTGGAACTGTTCGCGCTTGGCATCGGAGGCGTTGGCGACGCGGATTTTGATTTCGTTCTCGCCGGCAGACTTCGGCGTGTCGTCCTGGTCGAGCAATACCTGCACGCCGGCATTCGTCGGGCGTTTGGTCTTTACGGTTTCGATGGAGACTTCGATGCCGCGCGGCCAGTCGAACCCCTGCAAGCCATCAAGCTTCGCGCCTTCCTGCAAATCCGAAACAATGACGATGCGTCGCGGACCGGCCACCTTTTCCTGACCCTTGCCGGAAGTGTCCTCCAGCGCGTCCACGGCGGCGAGCAGGCCGTGCCCGATATGAGTTCCCGACCAACCGGGTTGCGCCGACGAGAGACGTTCCACCGCGACATTGATGCGATCACTGCTGGGCGTAGCCGACCACTGTTCGAAGCTCATGAGCGGTCGGGCCGTGCGGTCAAAAAGATAAACCGCGACCGAATCCGCCGGGGTCGAGCGGCGGATGGCCTGTTCCGCCTTTGACTTCGCATCAGCCCACAAGCCGTCCCGGCGCATGCTGGCGCTGGCATCGAGGAGGACGACGATGCGCTGGCCTTGTCCGGCGGCGTTGTCGGCGGCGACCGGCTTTTGAATGAATGGCCGCGCGAACCCGAGCGCGAGCAGGGCGAGCACCAGGCAGCGCAGGAGCAGCAGGAAGATGTTTTCCACCTTGCTCGAACGAGTGACGCGCGGCGGCGTGGATTGGAGGAACATCAGCGAGCTGAAGGTGACCTTCTCGCGCGACGTCCGGCGGATGAGGTGAAAGATGATCGGCGCGGCGACCGCCAGCGCGCCAACCAGAAAGAGAGGAGCCAGGAAGCTCATGTGAAGGCAATTGAGGATCGAACGGGTGGAAAAGCCAATGGCAAATGCGCGCCGAAGCCGTTCTTTACAATGAGCGGCGGCGAACGTTCTCCATTGCGGCGGGCTGGCTTTCGAAAATCGGCTTTGATCTGCGGGGCGGGTTGGTGTGCAATGCGCGGCGCGTTATGAGCTTTTTTGACAAGCTGAAATTCACCGAAGACGGGCTGATCCCAGCCATCATCCAGGAGGCATCGACGGGTCGGGTCCTGATGATGGCGTGGATGAACCGCGCCTCCCTGGAGAGCACCATCAAGACGGGCAAGACCCATTTCTGGAGCCGATCCCGGAAGAAGTTTTGGATGAAGGGCGAGGAGAGCGGCCACACCCAGACGGTGAAGGACATCGGGTTCGATTGTGACGGCGACACGTTGTTGATCCAGGTGGAGCAGGTTGGTGCGGCGTGTCACGAAGGTTTCAAATCGTGCTTCTTCCGTTCGGTGGAGGGAGACGGCGCGGGCTTCAAGGTCACAGAGACACAGTTGCAAAAGCCCGACGAGATTTACGGCAAGCGGAAGGCCTGATGGCGCGGTGCGTGCCCTCGATGCATCCGAGTTGGTGATTGCGAAGTCAGGGCGCGGGGCTACGCTTCCTGCGGATGGAATGGCAGGAAACAATGGCTCTTCTGGTTGTGGCCGCGACGGCGACGGTGTTCGCGTTGCGCGGTTTCAGGTCCCGGAAGAGCGGGCTGCCGTGTGACAGCGGGTGCGGTTGTTCCTCGGTTTCGCCAACGGATCAGAGGCCGCCGGCCACGGTGCTACAGGCGCGCAAGGGGCAGCCATCTCGTCTGAGGATCAAGACGTGAGCGACAACGACGCTTGCAGAAACTCGGGACCTGTTTTACGGTCCTGTTGTTAGCAGCCATGTGCAAAGTTAATTCTTCCCTCTATTCGCAGAGTCTTCCGGAGCCCCGCCGGGAATCTGGTGGTCAGACTCACTGGATTCCCAACGCGGACGTTTACACCTCGGAGGAAGGCTTGGTGGTCAAGGCGGAGCTCGCAGGAATGCGCCGCGAAGATCTCGAAATTTCCCTCGAAGGCAACCGGCTTCTGATCAGCGGACAGCGCCCGGATGGGTGCCGCACGCCGGGGTGCAAGTTCCTCGTCATGGAGATCAATTACGGCGCATTCGAATGCGTGATCGAGATTCCGGCTGGCTACGATCTGGCGAATGCCAAGGCTTCGTATCAGAATGGTTTTCTCCGGGTCGATGTTCCGCCTGCCGCAAAACCGGTTTCCAAAACGGTGATTGTCCACGTCTCGGAGTCCAGGTAACAACGTTCTCCGAATTCTCCGTGGTAACGTAGTTTCCAACTTTAGAATCCCTCGCCCATGGACTCAGATACTGAATTCATTCGTATACTTGGGTCCGCTTCCGATCAGGACGCAGCCGAGATTCCTGCGCCCAAGCCGCCGCCGAAAGCGCTTCCTTCCTCCCTCCCGGTCCTCGGCCTGTCCGACATCGTCATTTTTCCCGGCATGGTCGCGCCGTTGCTGGTCGATACCGCTCAAAGCATCCGGCTCATTGATGACGTCGTGGAGGGGGACCGCCTGCTCGCGCTCGTGCTCCAAAAGAAGCCGGATGTCGCGATGCCGCTCCCGGATGACCTGTATCAATACGGTTGCGGCGCGCGCGTGCTGAAGATGCTGAAGTTCCCGGACAACACCGTCCGGGTGCTGGTGGAGGGCTTGTGGCGGGTGCGGATTGCCGAGTACGAATCGCAGGAGCCGTATCTTCGCGCGAAGGTCGAGGTGCTGAAGGAACTCAGTGGTGATTCCGTCGAGATGACCGCGTTGTCCCGGAATGCCCACCGGCAGTTCCAGGAGATCATCAAGCTCAACCCGGCTCTGCCTGACCAGGTCAAGATCGCGGCCATCAACACCGAGGCGGGCGGCAATCTCACCGACCTGATCGCGGGGAATCTCAACCTGACCCTCGACGAGCGCCAGAAACTGATCGAGACGGTGGACGTCAAAGAGCGGCTCAACCGCCTCCAGCCGTTGCTGAATCGCGAGCTCGAAGTCTCCACGCTCAGCTCCAAGATTCAGAACGACGTCGCCAGCACGATGGCGAAGAGCCAGCGCGATTTTTTCCTGCGTGAACAGATCCGAGCCATCCAGCGTGAGCTGGGCGAGACTGATCCGGTGGCGACGGAGACGAACAATCTCCGTGAGCAGATCGAGAAGGCGGCGCTGCCCGAGGAAGTCCGCAAGGTTGCGCTCAAGGAAATCGAGCGGCTTTCGCAGATGTCCCCGATGGTCGCGGAATACACCATCACGCGCACCTATCTTGATTGGATTCTCGGACTGCCCTGGAGCAAGACCAGCGAAGACACCATCGATCTGGCGGCGGCGGAGCGCATCCTGGATGAACAACATTTCGGGCTGGAGAAGATCAAGGAGCGGCTCCTCGACTTCATTGCGGTCATCAAGCTGAAGAAGGATATCAAAGGTCCGCTGCTCTGTCTCGTCGGCCCGCCCGGAGTTGGCAAGACGTCTCTCGGCAAGAGCGTGGCGGATGCGTTGGGGCGCAAGTTTGCCCGCATCTCGCTCGGCGGCTTGCGCGATGAATCTGAAATTCGCGGCCATCGCCGGACCTACGTGGGAGCCATGCCCGGCCGCATCATCCAGACCCTGCGCCGCGTCGAGACGCGCAATCCGGTCATCCTGCTGGACGAGATCGACAAGATCGGTTCGGACTTCCGGGGCGATCCTTCTTCCGCGCTGCTGGAGGTGCTCGATCCGCAGCAGAACAACACCTTCACCGATCATTACCTCGACCTCCCGTTCGACCTTTCGCAAGTGCTGTTCATCACCACGGCGAACTGGCTCGATCCCATCCAGGCCGCGCTGCGGGATCGCCTCGAAGTGATCAGCCTGCCGAGTTACACGGCGTCAGAGAAGTTGCAGATTGCCAAGCGTTACCTGGTGCCGCGCCAGCTCGAAGAACATGGCTTGGAACGCAAGCGCGTGAAGTTTCCCGATGCGGCCCTGCGCCAGTTGATCGCGGATTACACGCACGAGGCCGGCGTCCGCCAGTTGGAGCGCGAGATCGGAACCCTGACGCGCAAGGCCGTCCGAAAGATTATCAGCCGAAACGGCGATGCCGGGCCGATCGTCATCGAAGCCAAATCACTTCCCGATTATCTCGGCCAGCCGAAGTTCATCTCCGAGGCAGCGGAGAAGATCACCGATGCCGGCATCGCGATGGGACTGGCCTGGACGCCGGTCGGTGGCGAAATTCTTTTCATCGAAGCCACGCGGATGCCCGGCAGCGGCAAGCTGATGCTCACCGGTTCGCTCGGCGACGTCATGAAGGAGAGCGCGCAAACGGCGCTCAGCTATCTGCGCAGCCAGGCGAAGCAGTTGAAGATCGACATGTCCGACTTCGAGAAGCACGACCTGCACATTCACGTTCCGGCTGGCGCGACGCCCAAGGACGGACCGAGCGCGGGCTCAACGATTTCAGTGGCGCTGGCCTCGGTGCTGACCCAGCGGCTCGTTCACTCAGACCTCGCGATGACGGGCGAAATCAGCCTGCGCGGGCGCGTCCTGCGCGTCGGCGGTATCAAGGAAAAGGTGATGGCTGCGGCCCGTTCCGGGTTGAAGCAGGTCATTCTGCCGGCGCAGAACAAGAGCGATTGGGCGGAGGTTCCCGATGAAGTTCGCAAGAAGATGAAAGTCCGTTTTGTGGATCACATCTCTGAACTCATCCGCTTGGCGCTGCGTCCGAAGTGATGCTATGCGCGCCACTTTCCTGTTCCTCAGTCTGGCATCTCTCCTCCTCAGCCTGGCTAATCTACCGGCGGCGGAAACCAAATCTCCTGCCGCCCCGTTGTCGTATCCCGACATGGATCGCGATGGCCAGGAGCTCGCGGCCAAGCTCCGCGATGTTCGGCCGGAAGCGAATTCGAGCTTCAGCGGCGTGCTTCAAATCACCAGCCGCGACGACACTGTCCGGTTCGTGCCCATCGCTTCCGACATCTCCGTCACCCCGACCAACTGGGTGGTGACCTATCGTTCCATGCCGACCAATGGTGCGGCGGCCGAAACCCTGACGATCACCCACGCCGCCGGCCAGCCGAGCCGTTACGTCCAGGTCATCGGCGCCGGCAGTCCGGCTGCGGCTCCGCTTCACGCGACCTTCGCCGGATCGGATTTCTGGCTCATCGATCTGGGGCTGGAATTCTTCCATTGGCCGAAGCAGCGTCGGCTTGGGCATGAGATGAGCAACAGCCGATCCTGTCACGTCCTGGAAAGCATCGATCCGAAGGCGACGGACGCGGGCTACGCGCGGGTCAAGAGCTGGGTGGACATCGAATACAACGGCATCATCCGCGCTGAGGCCTATGACCGCGCCGGGAAACGGGTGAAGGAATTCAAGGTGGACAGCTTCCGCAAGGTCGATGGCCGATACCAGTTGGAGAGCATGAAGATCCGCTCCCGTGCGACAGGGCAGGAGACCGAGCTCAAGTTCGATTTGCAGAAGAAGTAGGTGGGAAGTAGGTGGTGGAAGATTTTCGCGCGCATCCGTGTGACATCCGGCCGCGAGCCTTGTCGAATGATCGATGTCAGCCTTGATCACCGAAACGCCTGTGGAGCCCGCGCCAGAGACATCGAGCCCAGCCACCGCTGTTCAACGTGTGCCGCTGGAGCCGCCCGAGCTGGAGGCCATCTACGAGGAGCATTCCCGCCCCATCTTCTATCTGGCGCTGCGCATGTTGGGCGATCCCACGCAGGCCGAGGACGCCACGCATGACGTTTTCCTGAAGGCCTACCGCAAGCTGGGCGAGTTCAAAGGGAACTCCAGCATCCGCACCTGGCTTTACCGCATCACCATCAACCATTGCCAGAATCTGCTCCAGACGTGGCATCGTCGGAACATCCACGGCACGGATGACGAAACGTTTTGGGAGCGCGCCGTCGGTCCCGGCGACAGCCCGTTGCGCGTGCTCGAGACAAAAGAGCTGGGCCAGCGCATTCAGAAGTCGCTCGACGCCTTGCCGGAAGAATATCGTCTGCTGCTGCTTTTGGTCGCCGATGAGAAACTCAGCTACGACGAGGTCGGTGCGCTGACCAACCAGAGCAGCGACGCCGTTCGCGGCAAGCTACATCGCGCGCGCAAGACGTTTGCCGCCGCGTTCCACCAGACCGCTTAATCCCCACCACCACCAACAACCACCACTCCACTGTCACCATGAGCCAACCCACCTCCAGGCTGAATCAGCGCCAGCGCGAGGAAGTCACCTCCCAGCAACAAGGCGCCCAGAACACCGCCGCGCTCGAGTTTGCGGCCGCAGAGGAAATGCTCCGCCACGACGCCGGACAGATTCCAGTTCCGCCTGCCGTGGCGGAGCGATTGCAGAAGTCCGTCGCCAGCGAACCCGCGCCCCCGAAGTCTTGGTGGCAGCGTCTGCTCAAGGGCTGACGGACGTGTGTGTTACGGAACAAAAACTCCAAGGTGAGATCCGCTAAACACGCTAAAGCACGCGAAAGAGATGCCCGGAACTCCACCTTGGAGAGGAAGGTTCTGATGGGATCAAAGACGCCTCAGCTTCCTTTCCTTTCGTGTGTTTAGCGTGTTTAGCGGATCAATCTTTAGTCTGCGGTCCGAAGTTCTTCATGGGATTTTCTCCGGTTGCCAAACGTCGGCTCTGAGGCGACTGGTAAATCAAACCGAGCGTTCCATTCAGCACTGATTACCGATTCACTGTTCACCGATGACTCCCTCGCCCACAGCCGGCATCGCCGCCGAAATCGAAACGCTCATCCGCGCCCGGTATCCGATCCTCTACCTCGTCACCAGCGAGGAGCTCCGCGCCGAAGAGATCGTCGGCGAAGTCGCGCAGCGGCGGCAGAAGAAAGTCTTTGAGTGGAGTTGCAGCACGGGAATGATTCCGGCGGGAACTTCCATCCAGTCGCAGCGCAGCCGGAACCCGGCTACACGCGAGCCGCTGGCGGCGTTGGAGCAGGTCATCGAGCAGGTCGAGCCCGCGATTTTTGTCTTCAAGGATTTCCATCCGTTCCTCACGCGCTCCAATCACGCCGTCATCCGGCGCTTGAAAGAGATCGCGCTCCACCTGAAGAACAGCTTCAAGACCATCGTGATCATTTCGCCGGTGCAGGAGATTCCCGTCGAACTGGAAAAGGAGATCACCGTCCTCAATGTCCCGCTGCCGTCGCGCGAAGATCTGGAGCTGCTGCTCGCGAAGATTCTGGAGGACGTGAAGCAGTTCAAACACATCTCCATCGAGCTGGACGCCGCGGGCCGTGAGCGGCTGCTCCAGGCTGCACTGGGCCTGACGCTGGGCGAAGCGGAGAACGTCTTCGCCAAGATCATCGTCAAGGACCAGCGCCTGACCGGCGATGACGTGGGCGAAGTCTTCGCGCAGAAGCAGCAGATCATTCGCAAGAGCGGCCTGCTGGATTACTACGCGGCGACCGAGAGCTTCGATCACGTCGGCGGGCTCGCGGTGTTGAAGGACTGGCTGAACAAACGTTCCGTCGCCTTCAGCACCGAGGCGCGCGACTTCGGGCTGCCGTCGCCGAAAGGCATGCTGCTGCTCGGCGTGCAGGGCTGCGGCAAGAGCCTGTGCGCGAAGGCGGTTTCGAGCCGCTGGCAACTGCCGCTCCTGCGCTTCGACATGGGCCGGATGTTCGGCAGCCTTGTCGGCTCGTCGGAGGAGAATGTCCGCCGCGCCATTGCCGTCGCCGAATCGGTTGCTCCTGCGATCCTGTGGGTGGACGAGATCGACAAGGCCTTCGCCGGTTCGCAAAGCTCCGGCGGCTCGGATGGCGGCACGGCCGCGCGCGTCTTCGGCACGTTCCTCACCTGGCTTTCGGAGAAGGTCGCGCCGGTCTTCGTGGTCGCGACGGCGAATGACATCTCGCAGCTGCCGCCGGAACTTCTCCGCAAGGGACGCTTCGACGAAATGTTCTTTGTGGACCTGCCGTCGGCGGAGGAGCGCGCTGAGGTGTTCCGCATTCATCTCTCGAAACGCGGACGCGATCCGGAGAACTACGATGTCGCCGCGCTGGTGGAGACGAGCGTGGACTTCAGCGGCGCGGAGATCGAGGAGGCGATCATCAGCGCGCTCTACGACGCCTTCTACGGTCGGGAAGAACTCCAGACGGCGCACGTCTTATCTGTGTTGGCCGAGACGGTGCCGCTGGCGCGCACGATGGACGAACACATTGGCCGGCTTCGTGCCTGGGCGGATGGTCGGGCGCGGAACGCCAGCGTCCCGCGCGGAGCGAGGCCGCAGGAAACGTGAGGAGAATGACGCTATGTGGAAGGCATTTGCTGAACAATTCAAAGAGTGTGGGCGGCACAGTGGCGGACTTTTCCTGCTGGGCCTGCTCGGTGCGCCCGTCTGCGCTGCGTTGGTTTCTCTGGTTGGCCCGTGGACGGCGAATCTATTGTGGATTACCTGGGCGATCTTCTTCGCGCACGGCTTCACGAAGTTTGTTCACCAATGGCGGCATCCGGTGCGCCTCGGAAAATTGCCGCCCCTGTCGCGGCACGATTTGCGGGTAGCCCGGTCAAAGCTGACCAGATGCCGGTAGTGGCAGGACGAATCCGGCCACTGCCCCTGACGCGGCAGGCGTGGTCGGAGCGCCGATTTCCAAATCGGCGCGTTGGTGCCAAATAATGGATCGCGCCGAACTGGAGTTCGGCGCTCCGGGGGCAGTGGCCGGATACGCCCGCAGCGGGCTGACGTTAAACTTTTGGCTCGCGCCCTTGCGGGATTTGCCGTTCCAGTAGCCGGACCAGCCGCCACAACAACCATGAGCCGTTTCGCCAATCTCGAATTCAACGACGAATCGCAGGGGCGGACGCAACCCCAGCCCTCCACCTCGGACGCCGACCGCTTTGTCGGCGAGGCGCAGTCCGCGTTCGAGCGTGCGGACTTTGAGCAGGCGCTGCGTTCCTTCTCCCGCGTGCTGGAGCACGATCCCAAACACGTCCACGCCTGGGCCGGACAGGTTCGCGCACTGATCGAGCTGGGTGAATTTCAAGAAGCGCGGCTCTGGGCGGACAAGGCGCTGGAACGTTTCCCCACCGAACCGGAATTGCTCGCGGCGAAGGCGGTCGCGCTCGGACGCTGCGGCGATCTGGACGACGCGCTGACCTTCTCCGACACCAGCATCGCGGAGCGTGGCGACACGCCATACGTCTGGCTGGCGCGCGGTGACGTGCTGCTGGCGCGGGGTGAGAAGCGTGCGGATTATTGCTTCGACAAGGCGCTGGCGCTGGCTGCGGCGGACTGGGTCACCGCGTGGCTCGCGGCGCGCATCCGGGCGTTCTACCAGCAGTTCACCATTGCGCTGAAGTTCGCGCAGCAGGCGCTGGAGCTGAAGCCGGAGAACTCCGTGCTCTGGCTGTGCGCGGGCCGATGCCAGAAGGAACTGGGCTTGATCGGTTCCGCGCG
>CAMCCU010000046.1 GCA_945872975.1 Pedosphaera parvula Ellin514 | reverse complement strand
ATCTTTTCCGGCGTCATGGCGACCATCATTCGATTGGTTTTCCTCGCCGGTCTTTTGTTGGCCGCAGGTCGGGTGTTCCCGCAGTCTCCCGCTTCTGGGCCGCTGTGGTTGCATCCGGGGAACCCGCGCTACTTCGCCGATGGTAATGGTAAGGCGGTCTATCTCACTGGTTCTCATACGTGGAACAATCTTCCGGACATCGGGACGAATCGCCCGCCGGCCGCATTTGATTTCGATGCCTACCTCCGTTTCCTCACAGCGCATCATCACAACTTCATCCGGCTCTGGCGCTGGGAACTCACAGCATGGGAAACGAGCCTTGATGGGCGTCCCGTCTCGCATCACGTCACGCCGCATCCGTGGAAACGCTCTGGTACCGGAAACGCGCTTGACGACCAACCGCGATTCAATCTCGACGAGTTTGACGAGGATTACTTCGCCCGGCTCCGTTCCCGCGTGAAGGCTGCGGGTGACAATGGAATCTACGTCGCTGTGATGCTCTTCGAAGGCCGGGGGCTTCAGCACATTACCAACGCATGGAAGGCGCATCCGTTTCATCGTGAGAACAACGTCAATCGCGTGGACGGAGACATCAATGGCGACGGCGTCGGGATTGAGATTCACACGCTCCAGTCCTCGGCTGTGCGCGAACTTCAGGAGCGTTACGTGCGAAAGGTCGTCGATACGCTGCAAGGCTGCGACAACGTGCTCTACGAGATCGCCAATGAAAGCGGCAGCTACTCGACGCAGTGGCAGTATCACTTCATCCGGTTCATCAAGGACTACGAGAAGCACAAGCCCAGTCAACATCCGGTCGGCATGACGTTTCAACAATCGGGGAATCCGAGGCAGCGCGGTATGAACCAGGCACTTTACGAAAGCCCAGCCGATTGGATCTCGCCGAATTCCGATGCCGGCAAATTCAACTACCAGACGAATCCGCCTTCTGACATCGAGGGACGCGTCGTGCTCAGCGACACCGATCACCTCTGGGGCATCGGCGGCGACGTGCCGTGGGTGTGGAAAAGCTTTTGCCGCGGCCTGAATCCGATCTTCATGGACCCCTACGATCACTCGGTGCTCGGAAGCGGTGCGACCAACCGTTGGACCGATGTTCGTCATGCAATGGGTCAGAGCCGCCGGCTCGCGGAACGCCTCGATCTGGGCGGGATGGTCCCGCGGCCCGAGCTCGCCTCGTCGCTCTATTGCCTCGCGGAGCCCCGCAAGGCCTACGTTATCTATCTACCTGAAGTCGACACGGTCTCGCTCGATCTGCGGACGGACTCGACGACCTACCGAGTGGAATGGATTCAGCCCGTTGACGGGAAGACGATCATGGGAGAATCCGTCGCCGGCGGTGCGATGCACGAATTCAAAAAGCCAGCCGGCGCAGGAGCCGTGCTGTTCCTGAATTCATCAATCACTCACGCCGCCGAAATCACCAACGCTCCAAGCATCGCTCTCGGTTTTCCGGGAGATGTCGGGATCGAGCGTGATCCGCGCGTTATTTTCACGGAAGACTTTGAAGAGCCATCCATCGACACGCTCGCGAAGCGTTGGGATACGGCGGGCGCGATGAACAGCATGTCGTTCACGTCCGATGTTCCTGCAGGAAGCCGCGGCAAGCAGTCGTTGCTCATGGATCGTCAGAGCGGTCCAGGCGGTCAGCTCTATCGCCGGCTTCGTAACACGAGCGGAGGGTGGGGCTACGACCGCGTCTTTGCCCGCTACTACGTGAAGTTCGATCCGGACTGCGGAGAGGTTCATCACTTCGGAACCTGTCTCGGCGGGAATTATCCGGCGACACCTTGGCCGAGTGTGAAGGCCGGTCAACGGACCGATGGCGCGAAGAGTTTCTGGTCGGGCATTGAGCCGTTCGGATCAGCGTGGGTCTGGGACTTCTACACCTATTGGGCCGAGATGCGCGGCAGTCCGCCACGCGGCCAGACCTGGGGCAACAGCTTCGGGCATGAACCGAAGCTCCGAGTGGGGAAGGGCCGATGGATCTGCGTGGAGCAAATGATCCAGATGAACGATCCGAATGATTCGAACGGTGAGCAGGCGCTCTGGATCGACGGGACACTCATCAGCCGCCTCGGCAAAGGATTTCCCAAGGGTCGCTGGACCTTCGACAAGTTCCTTCCCGGCAAAGGTGGACGTGGGATTCGTTGGGATGATTCGGCTGGCGACCGGCGTGAGTTCGACGTGCCGGAAGGTGGCGCGCCGTTTGAAGGATTCCGCTGGCGCACGGTGCCGGAGTTAAACGTGAACTACGTCTGGCTGTATGTCTTCACGCAGAAGCCGGCCGGACATCGCATCCAGGTTTGGTTTGATCACGTCGTCGTCGCCACAAGCTACATCGGGCCAATCTCCAGTGCCATGCCGGACGCCCTCCCGCGTTAACCTTTCGAGCGGTTGAGGCGCGATTTGAACATCCCGAACACATCATGCGCGTGGCCGGTTTTGAACGCGGCGCTAATCCCGAAGTAGATCGCGGTCGCCAGCGTCATCGGCACGAAAACTTCGCCGAGTCGGGTGGCGAAGCTGTCGTGTCCGAGATGATTGGCCCACCAGCGGAAGAGCAGCCAAGCCGCACAGCCAGCGACCGCTGCGGCACCAAGCAGGACGGCGATGTGTCGCCGAAGCTCCACCAGTTCCAGCGTCTTGAGCTTCTTTCGCAGCGCGTAGAACAGCAGGCTGACATTCATCAGTCCGGTCAGCGTATTGGCGAAGCCCATGCCCGCCTGCTTGAATCTCCAGATGACGGCAGCGGTGATGATCAGGTTTGTCACGAGGCAAAAGATGCTGATCCACATTGGAGTCTTCACGTCGCCCAGCGCATAGAAGGCCCGGGCCAGCACGTTGACGACAGAGAACGCGACGAGGCCCGGCGCGAGAAACATCAGTGCCGAAGCGGATGCGTGCGTTGATGCCGCATCGAACGCGCCGTGCTCGAAGAGCAGCCGAATCATGGGCTCGGCCAGGGCCACCAGGAGCACGGATGCCAGCAGGTTCATAAACACCAGCCAGTTCACTCCTTGTCCGAGCGTGGCTCTGAACTCCGGATATTTCTTCTCGGCCGCAAGGCCCGAAAGAGTCGGCAGGAGGATCGTCGCCATGGATATTCCAAAGACGCCCTGCGGGAGTTCCATCAGGCGAACTGCGACTTCGAACGAGCTGAGCACGCCCTTTTCCACGGCGAACGCCAGCCCCTGGGTCATCAGCACGTTGATCTGAAATGCGGCGACGCCGATTGACCCGGGAATCATCTGCGCCACGACGCGCCGCACGGTCGGGTCCGTCCACGGTGGTGTCCACTGGTAGCGAAAACCTTCTTTGCGCAGCAGCGGAAGCTGGAACGCCGCTTGGGCGATTCCGGCGATGACGACGCCGATCGCGAGGCCGTAAACTTGTTGGTCGAGCCGCCAGCCGTTCATGCGTCCGATCCATACGGACAGCCCGACCGACGTGATCATGACGATGTTCAACATCGTGGCGCCCATCGCCGGGACAAAGAAATGGCCGCGTGTGTTCAGCATGCCCATGAAGATCGCCGCGAGGCAGACCAGGAGCAGGTAAGGCATCATCACGCGCAGCAAGCCGAGCATCAGCAATGTCTTTCCATCCTTGATAAAGCCAAGCGCGAGCGCGGCGGAGATGCCGAGGAAGCCCAGCAGGACGATGGCGGCCCCTGCGATCATAAGCCCGGAGATGACGGCGTTCGCGGCCTGCCACATCGCTGCTTCGCCCTCGGTCTTCTCCTTGGTTTTGAAGATGGGAATGAACGCCGCAGTCAACGCGCCTTCGCCGAGCAGCCGGCGAAATAGATTAGGGACGGAGAAGGCGAGGTAGAAGGCGTCCGCCACCCACGACGTGCCCATGAACCGGGTGTAGATAATCGCCCTGACTAATCCGAGAACGCGGCTCAGCATCGTGGCCGCGCTCATTGCACCGGAGGATTTGAGCAACTGCGACATGTGGCGCGGATTGTTCTGAGTTCAACCGGCGAAGCGCAAGGTTCAATGTGCCGGCGGGCGAGTGGAGATTTGATTGTGGCTCGCAGCGGGTGGAAAGCTCGACGAGGTTAGGGTGTTCCACGCGCCTTGACCATCGCGCTAAAAAGTTGCTCCTCGTCCCGAATCCCAACGGGATTCTCAGAGCACTTCGCCCGTTGCCTCCGTCACTCCCATCAATTGGCGAGCGCCCGATTGCGATAGTGGAGGATATCGAAGTCCGGCCCGTCGAAGACCTGCTCGTGCAACAGGAACTGGTGCTCGAACGGCGGGAATAAAATATCGCCCTCGACGTGGCGCTTCACGCGGGTGAGGAACAAGTCCGAGCAGAGCGGCAGCGCCTGTTCGTAGATTTGCGCGCCGCCGCAGATGAAGAACTCACGCGGATCGGCATCCGGGTTTATCTGGCTGAGGTCAGGCAGCACTTGCACGCCGGGATATTGCAGCGGCGAACGGGAGAGCACGATCGTCGTGCGATTCGGCAGGGGTTTGCCGATGGACTCGAAGGTCTTCCGTCCCATCACCACGACGTGCCCCGTAGTCATCTTCTTGAACCACTTGAAGTCCTCCGGCAGATGCCACGGGATCTTGCTGCCCTGCCCGATGACGCGGTTCTCGCTCATCGCCGCGATGGCTTTGAAGTGTTTCACGGGAGATGAGGAAGGCTAGATCGCCACCTGCGCCTTGATGTGCGGATGTGGATCGTAGCCGGTCAGTTCGAAGTCCTCGAACTTGAAGTCATGGATGTTTTTCACGTCGGGATTCAGCTTCAGTTGGGGCAGGGGACGCGGTTCGCGGGTGAGCTGGAGTTTCGCCTGATCCAGATGATTGCTGTAGAGATGCAAGTCGCCGTAGGTGTGGACGAACGTTCCGGGCTTCAAGCCGCAGACCTGCGCGACCATCAGCGTGAGCATCGCGTAGGAGGCGATGTTGAACGGCACGCCGAGGAACAAATCCGCGCTGCGCTGGTAGAGCTGGCAGCTCAGCTCGCCATCCTGCACGAAGAACTGAAACAGCGTGTGACAGGGAGGAAGCGCCATCGTCTCGATCTCGCCGACGTTCCACGCGCTGACGATGAGGCGGCGGCTGTCCGGCGTCTTCTTGATTTGTTCGATGACCTGATCGATCTGGTGAATCGAGCGCCCGTCCGCCGTTCGCCAGTCGCACCATTGCGCGCTGTAGATGCGGCCGAGGTCGCCTTTCTCGTCCGCCCACTCGTTCCAGATGCTCACCCCGTGATCGTTCAGCCACTTCACGTTTGTGTCGCCGCGCAAAAACCACAGCAGCTCGTAGAGAATGGACTTGGTGTGCAGCTTCTTGGTGGTCAGGAGCGGGAAGCCGTCCTGCAACGGGAAGCGTGCCTGTGCGCCGAAGACGGAGTAAGTCCCCGTCCCGGTGCGGTCCGGCTTGAACTTGCCCTGCTCCAGAACGAGCCGGAGCAACTGGTGATACTGAAGCATGGGCGGAGCGTAAAACGTGGAAGGTAAAACGTGAAACGTAAAACGTAAGCAAGATTGCTTCAGACGCGAGCGACAGCTGAGTGGATTCGGACTCGGTGAGCGCGTTCGTCCGTTGAGGCGGGAGATGTGGCTCTCCTTCAACTAATCAGCAACAGCCGTGGCGGCTGACCGGGCTGGGTTTCGGGCGCGCGATGGATGCACGGGGGGACGGGACTGCCGGGCCAGTCGACCGCGATGCGCCAGAGATTGCCCAGGCCGAAAGAAAAAGGCTGCGCCTGCGCGACGGCCGCATAGTGGAGGTCGTAGCAGTTTTCGTTCAGGTATTCGCGGAAGGCGTCGTTGTCGTGCCCGCCGAAGAGTTTGAGCAGTTCGGCGCGGGTTTCGGGAATGTCCACGCGCCGTTGTGCCTCGTCATTGCGCAGGCCCTCGCTCGAAGGTCCGTGGTAAGTGCAAAGCCAAGTATCGGTTTCCACCGTGGCGCTGTCGGCGTGGAAGGAGAAGACGTCCGTGGGCACGGGCCCAGATTCCTCATCGCGCGGGTAGCCGTGGATGCAGTTGAGGACGGGCTCGAGGTCGCGATCCCGGAGCAGTCGCTGGTCTTCGAGAAGAACGTCGATGGCGGCGCGGCCCGCAGCGCTCACGGGCAGGGTGAGCAATCGAGACTCGTCGAGGGTGACGATTCCCTCGCTGACGCCGAGCTGTTCCACGACTTCGCCGAAGTCTCCCGGGAGCGTGCGTTGCCAGCAGAGGGCGTTGATGCCGCCTTGGAAACGGGTCGTGACCAGTTCATGGAAGCTGTTCACCACTTTGATGCGGGGATAATCGGGGGGCGGGGTGAAGCGAATCATGCTGGATGCAACAATCGACAGTTTGTTGGCTTTGGGTCACGGGGCTTGAACCGGAAAAAACGAAAGGCCGGACAACAGGTCCGGCCTTTTCACACAGTTCCAACTAAACACACACCCGAGAACCAAGCGTGCGACACGTCATGAAGATATCCGTTTCCCCGTCCCCAGCCAGTCACCAGAACTGGGGACGTTCAGACTTTCAGCAACTCTCTCGCCTCCGCGACTCCGGCGGCGGGGCGTCCGTATTCGCTGGCGGTGACGCGGGCGAGGGCGGTGAGTTGACGCCAGCGATAGGCCGGGCGCGTGGAGGCAAATTCCTCGGTGACGGTGCGGTAATATTTCTCGGCATGTAACGCGCCGTCTTCGCTGACGGCGTAGCGGAGCATCAGATCGAAGACCGGACGCGACGGATGTCCGAGTTCGCCGTAGCGATGGATGATCGCCGCCGCGCGTGATTGGAGGTTCTGGCGGATGGCATCGTCGGCTTCGCGCAGGAGCGCGTCGGCTTCGGTGCTCTTGATTCCGTCCAGATGCCACTTCACCGGCAACGGTTGCCAGTTGAGGAAATCGCCGCCGCGATTCGTGCGGTCGAGCGCGACTTGGTAGGCGCCGAGGATGAGGCAGGCGAAGGTGTTCCGGGCATTGGTGACGCGCGCCATGTTGCGCCAGGCGTTCGCGCTGTCGCAGGCGTGGACGCCAATGCTGTCGCCGTGGACGCTGCCCACCAGCTTGCCCACCTGTTCATCGCGCGGCGTGCGGCCGGTGTCGCGGAGAATGAGTTGATTGGCGGCGAGCGAGATGGCTTCACCGATGGCGTCCGGCGTGACCCCTTCCGCAAGTGCTGCTGCTGCGACACCGGCGGCCTGCGCGGGGGTGGACTTGAAGATCGTCTGGCTGAGCTGCTCCACCCACGCATCCTCGGCGGCGCGAGTGCCGGGCTGACGTTCAAGGAGGTGATGTTCCTCCAGCAGCTTTGGCAGCAAGGTGCGTGGCTCGCTCAGCGCGGCGTTCTGTTGCCAGCCCTCGGCCTTCACGCAATAACGCACGGACTGGCGCAGCATCGTGCATGCGTGTTCGCGACCGATGAGCCCGAGCAAATCCCACGCGCGATACGGGAGCACGACGCGATGGACCTCGGTCTGATCCTGCACGGTGTGAAGCAGATCGTTGAACGCCTGGTCCGGGGATTCCTGCGCGCTCGCGGCGAGAACTTTCTCGGCCAAGGCCACATCCTTGGCATGCACGGCATCCGCCAAAGTCTGCGTGGTGCCGCCCGGGAATCTCGGTGATGCCGGCGGTTTCACCGCGTGGAGCACCTCCTCCTTGCGCCCGCCTTTCTCCTGAATGCGCGTGGTGTTCCGGTAAAGAACCTTGAAGACGGGCAGGGGCTGTTCGGCCTTGGGAAGTTCGTGCGCCAGATGCAGCGAGGGCGACAGCGCCATCATGGTGTGGAAGCCGACGTAATCCTCGCCGCCGAAGGTCCGGGCATTCGCGAGCGCGGCTGCCGTGACGAGACGCCGGAGATCGGTGCCTGATTTTAATTTGGCGGCAAGCGCGGGGAGCAGCTTGTTCGCCGGCGTTTCCTGCATGAGGCAGACGAGTGACTCCAGCTCGCCGAACGTGAGCGCCTCAGTTGTCTCGCTGGCGAACGCCGTGGCCAGTCCGAGTTCCGATGCCATTGAATAGCCGACCGTGGCGACGATCATTCCACGACCGACTTCGGTGAGGAACCCTCGACGTGTGTGTTGTGTATTCATAGGAGGCCTTTGCGATGAGACTTCTGGTGTTAATGAGGTCATACGCCGATCGCTGGCGGGGTCAAGCGCGCTTCTTGGCGGGATTCGGATGCGGCGCTTCACGCGTCATTAACTTACCCGAATCGGGGGACGCACCGTGTTGGGCGGCGTCAGGGCTCTGCGTCGGCGACTTCAAAGACTTTCAAGATCCTGTTCAACGCATCGTGCAGTGCCGGGTAGCTGCGCACGTCCACGTTGAATCGCCCGTCCTGATTCAGGCGCGAGGCGGCGCTGCCATCGGCGTAGAGAATGTTGGCGTGACGTCGCTGGTGATGGGTGCGGACCCGGACGTTGAAGGATTCCAATTCGGGCGGGCAGAGGAATTGGGTGTCGATGACGAGCGCCCGGATGGGGGTGCCGTTGCGGTTGGTGCCGAGGTTGTCGAGCTGCAGGTGTGGCGGGATGGATGAGGGAGTGTAGAAGAGTTGAGTGATGCCGGCGTGCCGGTAGTAGTAGCTGCCCTGAGCCTGGGTGGTGCCGACCTTCTCCAGTTCCGCTTCGGCATTCACCAGTTGATCGCCGCCGGGACAGAAGAGGACACGCGGGGTGCTGGCGAGGTATGAATCGAGGAGGAGCCCGAGCCCGACCGGGGCGCCACTGCGCAGGGAGAGCAGGCTGGTGGGCGAGCCGGTGGAGGGATAGAGCTCCGCCGGACTGGTGAACGGCGGCGCAGTCGGGCCGAAGGGAATCCGACCGTCTCCTTCGCCGGCATACATTTCCAGGGCAATGCCGATCTGGCGGAGGTTGGAGAGGCACACGGCTTTCTTGCCCGCGAGCTTGGCCGAGGAGAGCGACGGGAGGAGCATCGCGGCGAGGATCCCGACGATGACGATGACGACCAGTAACTCGATCAGCGTGAACGCATGGGGGTAACTGAATGGCTTCGCGTGTTTCAAACCAAGGGAAGACTAGGGCAGCTCTCTGGCGATGTAAAAGCGTTGCAGGAGGTTTGTCTCCGGATCGGTGATGGACGCGTTCGCCGCCGTGTTGGTGAGGAGGCCGATGCTGGACCATGCGGCAAGCGGGAGCGCGAGGTTCGTGCTGGCCAAGATTTCAAACCGGCCTGGGTCGCTCTGCAACGTGATGCGGCATGTTCCGTCGATGAGCATGGCCGCCGCCAGCACCGGCGCGCTGCTCTCGGCGAGGCGGACGTTATCGAGATCCCAATAGCCGCCCTGGAGGTTGGTGGTGACGGTTGAGAGGATGCCAATTCCGATGTGTTCACCGGCCCACGGATCCGTCGCTTTTACGGTCGGGACCTCCACATGGAAATCCACGAAGTGGTTGCGATCAGGAAAGACCGCCGGGGAATGCGTCACTTGGGTGGAGGCGATCTGGACGCGATTGCTGGCCGCATCGCGGTAGTAAAGACTGAGCTCGATCGGCGCGCCGTTGGACATCCCGCCGCCACCTCCGATGACTCCGACCGTGAGCGCATAGGTCCGGCCGACCTTGAACGTCGCGTTGAACTCATGCGTCGGCGCAGGAGAGTTTGCGTCTTGTGATTCGTAGTCCTGGAACAGCCCTGCCTCCGGAACGGCGAACAGCCAGAGCCCCTGCGCCCCCTCGCAATTCTCGATATGATCGAAGCTGCCCGGCGCCGAATTCTTGAAGGTGCCCGTGAGTTGCGTCCAGAGGAACCCCCCGGCTTCTGCATACCACGCCGGCTTGGGAGCCTTCTGCCAGGAGCCGACGTTCACATCCACATACAAGGTGGCGGGGGACTCGAACGAGCTGTTCGGCACGCTGAGGGAGGCAGCGTGAGCGGGGTTGATTCCGCTTCCGCCCGCCAACAGGACAAGAGAGATCAACGCCACTGATCGGCTGCTCTTGATAAAGCACGCGCCACCGCCTGAGCTCAGGCTGGAGAAGTCTCTCATGTTGTGGGCGACTTCAATCTCAACGCCGGTGAGAGCGCGAGCGAAGAATAATCATTCCCACGGCACCCAGCGCCAGCAGGCCCAGCGTGGCGGGTTCCGGGACGCTGACGAGCCGGACATTGTCCACGTCCCAATAGCCCACGCCCATGCCGAAGGAGGAGATCAATTGAATGCCGACATTGCGTCCGGCCCAAGCGTCGCCAGCCTGGACTTCCGGAAGCGCCACCGCGTAGTCGTTCAGATGAGTGACGTTCGGGAACGCGGCAGAAGTGAAGGTGATGGTCGAAGTGTTCAGTGCCACCGGAGAGTTGGCCTCATTCAGATAGTAGAAGCCGAATTGAAACATGCTTCCTTCCGTGATCCCGCCGCCGCCGAGGATTCCGATGGTGAGCTGGTAGCTGTTCCCAATGGCGAATGTGCTGCCTAACTCCTGCGAGAGGCCCACGCCCGGTATCGAAAAGAAATAGGCACCCTGGTTGCCGGTCAGATTATCGATGTGATCCGGCGCGCCCACCGGCGGGTTCGGAAAGACGCCGGACAATTGATCCCACGTAATGCCGCCGGGCAGTGGAATTCCGAGGGGCTGCGCCGATTTCTGCCAGACATCGATCTGCGTATTCACCGGGAAGCCCGGCGGTGGGGTAGGGGATTCAAAGGAGCTGTTCGGCACGGCGAGGTCCGCTGCGGCCGCTCTGGAGAGCATTGCGACGAACAGGCTGGCTGCTGCTGCGGTCAGACTCAATTTGTTCTGCATTCTATTCATGGATTCAGAGTTGGTTTCTTGATTCGGATTCCTGATTGCGCTTCATCCTGCATCTCGCGTTGAAGCAAACGCTGGGCGGCACGATAGCGGAAAGCCGCGCCGGCACAATGACGCATGTATGGACGACATCGAGTTTTTGGGGTTCGACGGGTTTCCCTTCAAAGGCCGTGGGTGAGGCAATGCTCTCGCGCTGGATTACGCTTCACTCGCATCGCTGGAACGCGTCCCTGGCCCAAGCGGGTGACGGCTCCGACGAGATGTCTCGCGTCCGCCGCGGCAATATTATCTTCCTGCCGGGCTTGCGCCTGGCCGAGGTCGTGGGGCAACGGGATGTGGACTTGAATTTTCCCGGCGTCCGTGTGTCCTGTGCGCGTGCAGCGAACAACCGGTTGGGTCAAGCATGGGGAACTCTGGGTTCTCTTCTTTCTCCATGGCATGGCGCTCGGCATGTGGTTCGTGCCGCTGAGCACGGTGCTGGATGCCCACGGGTTGCACCAAATCAAACCCTACGCCTTCGCGACCTCGGCGCTCGCCGCGTTCGTCTCGCCTCTCCTGTTCGGTGCGATGGCGGATCGACACCTTGGTCCGGTGCGCGTGTTGCGCGGGCTTTCCATCGCCACCGCTCTTGCGATGGCGCTCGCCGCCACCGCGATCCATCTCGGGTGGAATGCGTGGCTGGTGCTGGGGTTGATTCAAGTTCACGCGTTGTTCTCCACGCCGACCTGGAGCATCTCCACCTCCATTGTGCTGTCGCGACTCACCGAATCGCGACGCGAGTTCGGTCCCATTCGTGCCGTCGCCACGTTCGGCTGGATGGCGGGTTGCGGAGTGGTCAGCGCGTTAAACGCCGACGCCTCGACGCTGGCCGGCTATGGAGGGTCCATCACCTGGCTGGCGCTGGCGGCTTTCACGCTGACGCTCAAGGGCGAGGTGCCGCCGAAGTCCACGGAGAAAGTGACGCTCCGCCAACGCTTCGGCCTGGATGCGCTCGCGTTGTTCAAGAAGAAGGATCATCAAGTCGTGTTCATTACCGCAGCGTTGTTCAGCATTCCCATCGCGGCGTTCTATCCGTTCACACCAAGCCACCTGAAAGCCGTGGGGCTGGAGCGCACCAGCGCGTGGATGGCGCTGGGCCAGATCACGGAGATCATCGCGATGGTCGGGCTCGCGAGAATTCTGACCAGCTACCGGCTCAAGTGCATCTTTGCGACGGGGATGACCTTCGGATTGATTCGCTACGTGCTCTGCGCTTTCGACACGAAGGCGTCGCTGCTGGTCGGCGTGACGCTCCATGGCTTCGCGTTCACACTCTTCTTCATCACGGCGCAGTTGTATCTGGATGAACGCGTCGATCCCAAGTGGCGGGTGCGGGCGCAGGCGTTGATGTCGCTGATGACGTCTGGCATCGGAAACCTGATTGGCTACCTGTCGTGCGGATGGTGGTTTGCCGTGTGTGCGCGTCCGGACGGGGTGCGGTGGACGTTGTTCTGGGGAACGCTCGCCGGCGCGGTCGGCGTGGTGCTGGTTTACTTTCTCTCCCGCTACCACGGCGTCAAAGGGCATCCGCAGAAGGCTTAGTGGCGTGGCGCCATCAATCCTTCGAGGCGAAGAATTGTTCAATCGTCCCGTCCGTTGCTGAGCTTGCGCGGCGCGCCCGATCAGGATGAAGCCAGTGTTGCTGTACGAATACTTGCTGCCGGGTTCGAAATCGAGTTTACCGCCAGCGTATTGGCGAAGGAGTTCATCCTCGGATGATCGGGGCCAACATGCGGCGGTCGAGGAAGTCCAGCGGGTAGTAATCCGGGTAGCCGGAGACGTGGTTCATCAGGTCGAGAAGCGTGATGTCCTTCGCGCGCGTGAGCTGCGGATAATATTTGGCGACGGGATCGTTGACGGACAGTTTGCCATCCTCGGCGAGCAGCAGGAGGGCGGCGCAGGTGAACTGCTTGGAGACGGAACCGATGGCGAACAGCGTGTCCTTCTCGACGGGTCGTCCGTCGGCCAGCGACCGTTTGCCGTGGCCTTTCTGCAAGACGATCTCGCCGTCTTTCACAATGGCGACCGAAAGGCCGACGCGATCTGGCTGTTGCATGTAGCCAGTAAGGTAAGCGTCGATGGCCGCGACATCGAAGGTATCGGGAAGCTTGGGTCTCGGTGGAGCCGCGATGAGCAGAGTTGGAATCGCCAAGGTCGCGGCGAGGACGATGGAGAGCGGGATGCGGAATTTCATGGCGGGAGTGAACGGGATGGCGGCGGAGATTTCAATGCTTCGCGAGTCCTCGATTAGTGCCGGGTTGACGGCACGGTCGTCTCACGGGATGTGTGGCGCCGTCTCGACCTTAGTTTAGCGTCGAACTGTCCCAATGCTCGCCGGCGAAAAGGACCTTGTATGGCTGCTGGAGATGTTCGGCGGTCGCGATGAATTCGTCCGGCGAGGCGGTATTGAACTCAAACATCTCGTAGTGGCAGGGGATGACGATTTGCGCGCCCATGTCCCGGGCCAGCGTCGCCGCCTCGGTACCGTTCAAGTTTCCCGCCACGTGCCGTTCCGGCTGGTTTCCGTTGATCGGCAGGAGCGCGATATCGATGGGCCACCGGCGCAGCCAATGCAGCATTCCCTCGTAACGAAGCGTGTCGCCGGAATGATAGAGCGTCCACGGCCCGGCTTGCACGACGTAGCCGAGGAACTTGTGACGCCCGTCCGCATCTGTCTCGAGTTCGTTGTGCGCGGCGGGCACGGCGTGGAGGGTGAAGCCGGCCACTTGCAACGTCTCGCCAGCGTTCAGTCCCTTGGGTTGCGCGGCGGGAATCCCCAACCGGTTCGTGACGAATTCCCGGTTCGCCTCCGGAATGACTAGGTCGATTCCGGCGTTGGCTTCCAGCAATGGCAACAACGTATCCCTATCGAGATGGTCGGTGTGGTTGTGACTCGACGTCACCACTTGAATGAAATCCAGACTCTCGGGTGCGATCACCCGTTCCGTCATCCGAATGTGTGGCTTGTCCGTCGCCGCATACTTCGCCGTGAGCGAATCGGAGAGATACGGGTCAAGCAACAGATGTTGTCCCTGCCATTGCACGAGAAAACCGCTCTGCCCCAGCCACCAGAGATGGAGATGTTCAGGGTTATGCCGGGCGCGATGGACCGACGCCAGAAAGGCGGCATCCTGGAGGTGAGGGACAATCATCGCGTCCTGCGCTTACGGCTTTGCGGGCATTTCGTGTTCCGCTGGCTTTACACCCTTCTTGAAGCTGTTGAAGCCGTACATCGTGGGCTTGAAGTCGCCGACATAGTCCACCTTGGCCTTCCTCGGAATCTTCTTTTCCAGCCCAATGGACCAGAGCGCCCCATTGACCAGCAATCGGCGCAGGCCCTCGCTTTGCAGATCCGTGGCGGAGCCCAACGTCGTGGTGAAAATTCTGTTCACCTTGCCGTTCTCGTTCTTGTAATCGCGAATCCACGCCACGGGCATCATTGGGTCGTTCACGCCCTGCTCAACGCCCTTCGCCGTTTTCTTTCTATAATCAGCCGGCGCGTCCGTCGGGTTCATGCCCTTAAGCACCTGGCCATAGACGAGCACGGTCGCATCGGCGGGAGGCGCAGCTTCGTAAACGTCGGTGTCGCCGAAAATCTGTTCGACTCCGCGAAAGATGGGAAGCTTTCGGACCGCTTCCGGGATGACGCCGAGCGTCGCCTCTTTCTTGTGATTGCCCCAATGGCTCACCCACGTCTCGCCCAGCACCTGCCTGCCGAATCCGCCTGACCACTCCTTGCTTTGCCAGCCAAACTTTTTGTAAACACTTTGTGAATCCTTCTTGTAGTCGAAGGCATGAGTGCTCGTGCGCAGTGCCATGACCGGTTTGCCCGCGAGGAAATAGTCGGCGAAATGCTTCATCTGATCATCCGGCCATCCGCGAAAGCGCAGCAGCATGATGCACAGATCCGCCGAAGCCAGCGCCTCCATGCCCGGCTCGTTGTTCTGCGTGTTTGGTTCGATCTGGCCATCCTTGATGGAGAAAAGCACGGTGCATTTGAACCCGTGATGAACCGCCAGAATCTTGGCCAGCTGCGGCATGCCTTCCTCGGACCGATACTCCTCATCCCCGGTCAGGAAGACGATGTGCTTGCCCTTGCCGGGACCTTTCGTGCCTTCGTAGGTCACCCAGTCGCCCGCCAGCGCGGTTTGGGCCAGGACACCAATCATCAGGAGCAGAGTTGAGATGCGTTTCATAAATGTATTCTCTTCAAGGGAGTATTGTGGGGACTTGATAGAACGAGTCCTAAGAACATGCAATCGAAACCACAAGCGTTCGTTCCGGCCGTTCAAAGACCTCACTCGACCACGAACCAGTTCATCCCCTGCGCCGGGACGGTCACCGGCAGTTCCACCGTGTAATCGCGCGCCAGCTTGAAACGCTTCGCCGCGCCGCCCTTCTCGCGTAGGCGCGCTGGGGTGGTTAGGCCGGTGTAGTAAAGGTTCACGCGCAGCTTCCTTGTCACGGGTTCATTGAGTGGATTGAACACCACCAGCATGCCTTTCTCCTTCAGCTTCGGATTCACGTGCAGCATCCAGTCGAGGTCGCGGGCATCGGCTCGATGGCCGTGGATGAGATCGCTTTCGAGAATGTCGCGGTGTGCTTTGAACCAATCGACTTTCGACTTCACCATCGCCTTCGTGCGTTCGGTGTCGAAGAGGCGCGGGCCGCGATAGCAAGCCTGCACGCCGAGCGCGAGATTGCTCTCCATCATGCGCTCGTAATGGTCGAGATGCTGGTCGAGCGGCTCGATGGTCGCCGCCGCGCCGCCGCCCTGATACTCGGTCAGCGGGACGAACATCCAGCCCATGCTCGGGAGCTTCTGCCAGGTGCCGTCGTAAATATTCTGCCGTGTGTGAATGATCTGCTGCTCGCGCGGCAACGACCAGTTCACCTCGCGATAGCCCATGCCGGACTTCGTGGAGCCGGAGAGGAAATAATGGTCCGGCACGTTCAGGTAAAAGCCCTGCGCACGACACCATTTGTAGAAGTCGGAGATCTCCTGCCACTGGTTCCAACGCGAGTCTGCCAGCCCATGATGTCCCGGATGATTCGTGCTCGCGTAGGCGTCGCCCGGATACGAGCCGTCGTGCTCCAATAGCGTGAAGCCGCTCTCGCGATGGAAGTCGTAGAGACGCCGGAAATAGTTCGTGCCCCAGCGGCTCTCCAGGCACGGCGAGTTGCCGAAGGCGGGCTTCTCACCCGGCGGCATCACGACGTCGTTTGCCGCATCGATTCGGCGCGAGGCGAGCAGCGAGTAGCTGCCGATCTCGATGCCTTTGCTGTGCGCGTAGCTCGCCCAGTTGCGGGCGCGCTCCAGGTTCGCGGGCTTCTCGTTCTCCATGTCGAAGCCGCTGCCGAAGCTCATGATCAACATCTCGAAACCAACCGCAGCGCATTGGTTGATCGCATTCGTCACCACATCGCCGCGCGACGACACGACGTGCATCATCAGCGGATTCTCCGTCGTCCACGGCGCGATGACGCGGTACATCCGGCGCACCGCCAGGCCGCAGCGCTCGCGGTCGGTGTTGTCGAACGGCAGCACCCACGCGCGGAACGATTCAAACACTCCGCCGGGCGCGATGTTCTGCGCCGGCCCGAGATCGGGGCCGACATCCAGCAGGCACGGCGTCTTCTTTTCGTAATTTACCTGGGTGTGAAAATCCGGATCGGACAGCCAGCGGAACGAGCGGCGATTCGCGCCGGATGCCATCATCCCGCCGAACGCCATGTCGGTCTCGACGTGAATGTTCGGCGGCGTGCGCCCTTCGCTCAGTTCATCCACCTCCGACGTCCGCTCAACGACCGCCAGCACTTCGCTGGAGAATTTGTCCACGCGCACGACCTTGTCCGTGCCGTTTGAAACGGTGATCCACTTCGAGTAGCACGGCAGGCCGTCGTAGAGCTCGTAGTGAACCGACACGCGAAGATTCGCCGCCGCAGTTCCGTTCGTCGGCACCGGCGTCGCGAAGTCCAGCCGCAGCGTCACGCCTTCCGGCGGCCACTTCACATCCGGGGCGTGATGGCGCGTGCGCTTCCAAGACATGCGCTCATTCGGTTCGCCGATCTCGTAGCCAACGAAACGAAACGCCGCCGGGTCGGCGCGCAATTCACCGATCCACTCCGGGCGCAGAAACGCATAGTTGCGCTGCCCCTTGAGACCGCCGATGTCGAAGCGCTTGCCGTCGATCTCCACGACGGCTTCCGGCTTCACTCCGCGCAGCAGTGATTCGCCGCTGACCAGATTATCCAGCGCCACCGTTGCAGCGTTTGGATCGATTCGAATCACCCGGCGCAGAAGCCCATTGTTCAACTCCACCTCGCGTCCGTCCTGACTTTTTATCACGCGGGCTTTGAAGGGCGTGGAATCGATGAGCCAGTCATTGAGTGGAGCGGCGGCGACGATTTCCAGAGAGGCCAGTAGAGTGACGAACAGGTTTATTGCTTTCATGCGAAGTCGGATTTCGACCGGAAATGCGGCGCAATAATTCATGGAGGTTGGCTGGCCGTAAGGAGGAAATCAGCCTGGCCGGCTCGGGCTGCGTAAAATGTGAAACGTGAAACGTAAATGGGGACGACTCCTTTACGTTTCACGCATTACGTTTTCCGTCCTCACGCCAGCACTTCGCGAATCACATGCCCCTCCACGTTCGTGAGCCGGCGCTGCACGCCGTTGTGCTCGAAGGTCAGTTGCTCGTGATCGAGGCCGAGCAGATGCAGGACGGTAGCGTTCAGATCGTAGAGCGGATGGATGTCCTGCACGGCACGCTGGCCGAGTTCGTCAGTGACGCCGTGGCTCACGCCGCGCTTCACACCCGCACCGGTCAGCCAGCAGGTGAAGCCGTCGGGATTGTGGTCACGGCCTTGCGCGCCCTTTTGAAAGAACGGCATGCGCCCAAACTCCGTACACCAGACGACGAGCGTGTCCTCCAGCAAACCACGCTGGCGCAGGTCGCGGATGAGCGCCGCCGCCGGCTGGTCGAGAATCGCCGCATGTTTGTCGTATTGCTCCTTGAGCTTGTTATGCCCGTCCCAGTTCAGCTCGCCACCGCTGGCGTAAGCGCCGTTGAAAAGCTGAACGAAACGCACGCCGCG
>CAMCCU010000045.1 GCA_945872975.1 Pedosphaera parvula Ellin514 | reverse complement strand
TGGTTCGACGAGTTGGAACCCGTTCCGTTCGACAGCGGCGTGGTGACGACCAACTGCTACGAAGTGGGCACCCACACCATCACCCTCATCGTTGAGGACTCCAACGGCCTGACCGGCACCGACAGCAAGACCATCGAAGTCCTCACGGCTCCGCTGGCCATCGAGCTGTTGATCGAGAAGGTCAACCAATCCCGCGTGACCCGCGCCATCAAGCGCGAGTTGGTGGCCTCGTTGCGCGTGGCGCTCAACAAGGCGAAGGACGAGAAGATTCGCCAGACGCAGAACGCGCTCGACGCCTTCGAGAAGAAGGTTCGTGCGAAGGTGACGGCGGCGTATCCTGAACAATCACGCGTGTGGATCAAGTGGTCGCAGGCGGTGAGCACGGGCATGGAAAAGTGCATCAAGCCCCCGCGCAAAGCCAAAGACCACTGGGACGACAAGAAAGACCGTAAGTAAGAAACAAACCAGGACAGCGGACGCCGGCTAACACCGGCCCCGCTGCCTGCATCAAGACCCTCACCGGAGACCGGGAAGCAATTCCCGGTCTCCTTTTTGTTGGGACACCCTCTCGCCGAAAGCCGCCACGAGAGTCGGCAACCCCCAGTGACGGTGCAGAACAACGCTCCCGGCTACGGAAGCTCTTCCACCAACACATCCTTGTAAGACGCCACAGCGGGTCCACCGCCATGAACCTGAAGGCCAATCAAACCAAACTGCGGCAGCGAATCATCCGCCTCGGTGTAATCGATCATCTCGACGCCGTTGATGGATGTCCGAATGCGTTTGCCCTCGCAGCGAATGACGTATTGATTCCAATCATTCTTCTTCAGCGCCTTCTCCACGGCCTTGGGGTCCGGCTTGATCAGCACCTTGTTCCGCCGTGACTCGTCGTAGAGCGCGCCCCACCAGCCCTCGCCGATGTCGCACTGGTAGCCCACCATTTCGTTTGGCGGAGTCTTCGCAGGCTCGCTCCGGACCTGCACGCCGCCGTTGATGAAGCCGCCTGCATCAGTGCCCACGAGCTTGAACTTCACCTTCAGGACAAAGTTCGTGAAGCTCCGCGTCGTGCGCAGGAACTCGTTCTGCGGAACTTTCCGCTCCAGCGTCCCACCGACAAACGCGCCGTCCTCCATCCGCCAGGTCTTGTTCGTGTCGCCCACCCAGCCGTTGAACGTGCGGCCATCAGTGAGATTGAGTTCTGCGGCGTTGAGAGTGAAGGTCGATGCAGCGAGCAGGAGAGGAATGATTCGGTTTTTCATAAAATGGTGATGGAACGAACCAATACCCCCTCCCTTGCCGGCCTGTCGAGGGCGACTTTTTCCTCGAACGCCGTGCCGCCCTGCGCTAATAGCTTTCACCATGCGATGGGAAATTTTGTTGCTCGTGGTGATCGTAGGAACCTCCGGTTGCGCGACGAGGGAAGATGGTTACGGCACCTCGGCACAGCCGCCGGCGGCGACTGCGGACGGACGCGCGCCACAGAAACCGGCGACGGCTATTGTCACGCCAGCCACCGGCAATCGCGGGCGCATCACTTCGGTGAACCTGACGTCACGCCACGTCGTGGTGAGCTATCCGATTGGAATCCCGCTGCCTTTGGTCGAACAGCGTCTGTTCGTTTACCGCGCCGGGCTCAAGGTCGCCGAACTTAAGGTGAGCAAGGAGCGAATCGACGTGAACCTCATCGCCGACATCGCGTCGGGAGAATGCCGGACGGGTGACGAGGTGCGAACCGAATGAGGCAGCGGACCTGCTGAAATCAGCAGGGGATCAAGTGGCCGACTTCGCGGCTTTGCTCGCGGGCTTCTTTTGATACGGCGAGTACAGGTTGAAATAAATTCCGCACAAGGGCCGCTCGCTTTCCGTCTGGCTGAGAATGATCGTGACCTGCTTGTCCAGGGCGATGCCATGGCGCAGCGTCGGGCCGCGATTGTCGTAGGCTTTGATCGCCTTCTCCATCAGCGATTTTAGGGACGCTTCGCAATCCTCCGGCACCTTGTCGATGCACACGACATACTTGTCATAGGCTTTGATCGCCTCGGCTATCTCATGCTTGAAGGTGTCTACGGTCACCGTTGGAGAATAGGAGGGTTCGCGAAGAAGTTCAAAGTTCAAAGTTTCGCTGGGCGGTCGCGCTCCGTCGCCTCCCTACTCCGGCTCGTCAACCTTCGATCCCTTCGCCGCTTTCGGCCTCGTGCCGAACAACGACGTGCCGACCCGCACAATGGTCGCGCCCTCCTCGATGGCCACTTCAAAGTCACCGCTCATCCCCATGCTCAAGTGCGGCAGCGTTGCGCCCAGCCTCTCCTCGCACTGCGTCTTCAGCTCGCGCAGTTGGCGGAACACAGGCCGGACCTTCTCCGCATCGGGCGTCCACGGCGCGATCATCATCAGCCCGTGAATCTCGATCTTCGGCAGCGCGTTGATGGCGTCGAGATCCGCGAGCAACTGTTCCGGCTTGAACCCGAACTTTGTCGCTTCGCCCGCGAGATTCACCTCCAGCAAGATGGGCATCGTCTTCGCCTGCTTGTCCGCGCACTTGTTGATCTCCTGCGCGAGCGCCAGCGAATCGACGCTCTGGATCATCTCGAAGCAATGCACCGCGTCCCGGCATTTGTTGGATTGCAGATGCCCGATCATCTGCCAGCGCAGACGGCCGGGACACATCGAGATCTTCACCTTCGCCTCCTGCACCTTGCTCTCGCCAAATACTGTCAGCCCGCACTCCGCCGCCTCGCGCACCATTTCCGGCGGCATCCCCTTGCTCACCGCGAGCAACAGGACGCTGGCCGGATCTCGACCAGCCTTCGCGCAGGCGGCGGCGATGCGTTGCTGAATGGAGGCGAGATTATCCGCGAGACTCATGGTGTGGAGTATTTCGACAACCGACACCGCAGTAAAACAGTAATCAGCAGAACCGTCTTCAAAACCGCGTAGCAGCCGAGGTAACGAGGCTCAAAAATTCAGAAGTTCAGAGCCTCCTTACGTCGGCTGCTACGGTTTTGAAAACACCTCCGCAGACCGAGCTTTCGCCCGCCCGTCTCAAACAAGTGTTTGCCGGTCCCGTGATTCTCCGCTTTCATCCGCGCGTGCAACGCACGGGTGGATGGCTCAAACATTGGCTGCAAGATCTGATCGGTGCCGGGCTGGCCATCACGGTTGGTCTGGGCGCGCTGACGGTCCGTCCGTTCAGCGTGTGGTTTGAAGAGTGGAGTTACGATCTTCCCTACGCGCTGCGTTCGGATGCCTCAGTGGATGGGGTGGCGGTTGTCTCGATGGATGCCGTTTCACGAACCTCACTCGGGCAAGGCGAGCCAGGCGATTGGAGCCGCCAGTTGCACGCGAATCTCCTCGACCGCTTGATCGGCAGGGGCGCGCGGGCGGTGGTTTTCACCACAGTTTTCTCCGACCCTTCCTCCACAAATTCTGCTGACCAACTGTTCGCCCAGGCGTTGCGACGGGCACGCGGCAAAGTCGTGCTGGCCGCCGGTGTGACGAACGGAGCGGCGTTGAAGCCGATTGCTGAACTCGCGTCCGCCGCGCCGTGGGGCGTGCTTTCGGCTCCGAGCGGAAGCGACGGAATCATTCGACGCCATGGTTCCCTGGCCGGGCATCCCACGCTGGCGGGACGCCTCGCGCAGGCGCAGGGCAAGTCTTTCTCCGGCACGCTTGATTCGCGTTGGTTCCAGTATTACGCGCCTGTTCTCTCGCTGACCGAAGTCAGCTACGAGGAAGCCTTGCGTGGCGCGGAACCTCCGGGCTCTTTCAAGGGCAAGATTGTCTTCGTCAGCGCGCCAACTCCTGATTCGGAACGTCTGCCAACACCTTATACTCGCTGGAGCGGCCAGCGCGCATCGCGGACTGAAGTGGAGGCGACGGCCATGCTCAATCTCACGGGGCGGGAATGGCTGTCGCGTCTGCCTACGGCGGTCGAAACAGGCATCGTGTTCGTTGCGGGAGGATTCCTTGGACTGGCGTTCATGGGCATGAGGCGGCGTGCGGCGGTGTTGCTCGCTTCTGGCGCAGTGCTGCTCGTTTTCGGCGGAGCCTTCCTGCTCTTCACCCAGCTTCAATTATGGTTTCCGTGGCTCGTCGTGGCGGGAGCGCAAATCCCTCTGGCGTTCGGCTGGGCCCTGCTGTGCGAAATGGTGGACCGCCCAGGAATACCGCGGCGTCTGCCCAATCTGCCCACGCCGGGACTTGTTCCGGCCACGGCCTCCATTCCGATGCCCACGCCGACCAGTCCGCGAGTCGCGCCGCCCGCTGCCGTTTCCGATTTACCCAGAATCCCGGATCACACGCTTCTCCGCTGCATCGGGCGCGGGGCTTACGGGGAGGTCTGGCTCGTGCGCGATGTGATCGGGCGGCATCAGGCGGTGAAGATTGTGAAGGCGCGGAACTTTCCGAGCCCGGCCCCTTACGAGCGCGAGTTCAAGGGCATCGAACAGTTCGCGTTGGTTTCGCGGCACCATCCGGGGCTGGTTCATGTGCTTCACATCGGACGCCACGATGCTGGCGGGTATTTCTTCTACATCATGGAGCTGGCTGACGACGACAGCGGCGCGATGCCGCTGGTGCCGGACCAATACTCTCCGCGAACGCTCGCCAGCGAACTCGCCCGACGCGGTCACATTCCCGTCCGTGAGTCGGTGCAAATCGGCCTGGCGCTCTGCGCTGCGTTGCAACATCTCCACGAACGTCAGTTGGTGCATCGCGACATCAAGCCCTCGAACATCATCTTCGTGGAAGGCAGGGTGAAGATTGCGGACATCGGCCTCGTCGCACACATCACCGCCAGTGGCGACGCGATGACGCGCCTCGGCACCGATGGCTATCTTGCGCCGGAAGGACCGGGCACGCCGCAGGCCGATCTGTATGCGCTGGGCAAGGTGCTTTACGAAATCAGCATGGGCCGGGACCGCTGGCAGTTCCCGGAATTCCCCACCACGGTCGGGACTCGTCCGGATCAAGACGACCTGCGTCGATTGCACGAGATCATCCTCACCGCCTGCGAACACGAGCCCGCCCACCGTTACCCATCGGCCACCGAGATGCACACCGTGCTGGCGCGACTCCTGGAGCCAGCCTGAGAATTCCTGCGAGCCTTGTTTCATCGCCTCGATGCCGGCTCTCAAGATGGTCAATCACCCGGACCGAGTGTAGCTTCCCACCACAGCGATGGATCCCAAGAATCATTTCAACGAACCCGGCGACGCATCGGTGAACGCGCGCTTTGGTGCGACTCCCTGGACCGATGTGACGCTCGCGCAGCAAGGCGTGTCCCTGGCCAGCCGTTCCGCGCTCGAACGACTCTGCGGCCTCTACTGGTATCCGGTGTATGCCCACATCCGGCAGCGCGGCTCCAGCCCGCATGACGCCGAGGATCTGACCCAGGAATTCTTTTCACTCCTGATCGAGAAGAACTATCTCGGCGCGGCGGACCGGAAGCGCGGTCGTTTCCGCTCCTTCCTGCTCGTGGCCGTGAACAGGTTCCTCGTGAACGCCTACCATCGCGAGCGCACGCTGAAACGCGGCGGCGGCCAGACCATCGTCAGCATCGACCAGCAGGCGGCCGAGCACTGGCTGGAATCCGAGGCCGCCGCCGGGCTTTCGCCGGACCAGAGCTTCGACCGCCGCTGGGCGCGCAGCGTTCTGGAGCACTCCCTCGCCTGCCTGCAAACGGACTACGCGGAGCGCGGCCAGGCCGAGCTGTTTGAGGGGTTGAAGGAATTTGCGACCGGGGAAACGGAGCATCGCGACTACGCTGACACGGCGTCGCGTCTGGGCATGAACTCCGGTGCCGTGGCCGTGGCCGTGCATCGGCTGCGCCAGCGTTATCGCGAACTGCTCCTGGCCGAGGTCCAGTCCACCATCGCGAATGCCGAGCACGCCGAGGCGGAGCTGCGGCATCTCGTCAGCGCGTTGCAGGGCTGATGGACAGGGATAAGGGGCAGATTTGCAGGGACCGCGGATGGAACACGGATTCAGGCCGCCGGTAGCCGACGACGTGAGGAGGCGGACGCGTTGAAAACCGGGTGGAATCCGCCTCCGCACGTCGTCGGCTACAACTCATCGCAGAATCCCCTGTAATACTTCCGGCGCCATCTTGAAGTATAAGGTGAAACAGTTCCACAGGGCATGCCAGGCGTGGGGTAGGTCGGGCGTCCGGTCGGTGAAACGAAACAGGTGAAACCACGGACGCCCGACCGAACCGCCGGGCCGGCCAGAAGCCACGATATGAATGCCTTGAACAAAATGACGATGGGACGAACGCAACCGGGTACGTTACCCTGCGCTCATCCCGAATGGAGAGCTCCTTCCACCTCGAAGCCAATATCGATTATGAAACCTGGTTCTTTCTCTCGCCGCTTTCGCAGGGTGTCTCTGGCCATGAACAACCCGACATTGTCACAGGCTGGCCGGCCGGATCGCGAGACGGCGTTCACCCGGCTGGAACTGCTGGCGGTGCTGGCGGCGCTGGTATTGGTAGCCGGGGTCGTCATCCCGGCCTTCGCCCAGGGAAAGCCGCGTTCGCAGCAGGCGATATGCTTCAACAATCTGCGGGCGGTGGGACAGGCGGTGCTGTTGTTCAATGCGGAGCACAATCAGTTGGATCCGTGGCGTGAATTAGCGGCCAACGGAGGTACGCGCAATCATCCGAGTGGGTTGAACAACAATGCGTGGTTTCAATTCTCCTGGCTCTCAAATGGTTTGTCCAATCCCAAGGTGCTGGCTTGTCCGAGCGATGCGTTGGTTAGGCCGGCCAAGGATTTTTCATTCTCGCCCAACGGAGGGCTCTTAAACGCCAATTACCAGAACAACGCCATCAGCTATTTTATTGGACTGGATTCATCTGCTCTGGTGCCTGATTCGGTTCTCGCGGGTGATAGGAATTTGTATCCAAACGGTGGTCTTGGAAGTGGGTGCAGCAGTGGGGTCGGCCCGGTTGCCGTCCACTACGTCTCGGGAGGATCGCCTATCAAGTGGGGTTCAGCGTTGCATGGCCCATCTGGGAATATTCTCTTTCATGATGGGCGAGTCGAGCAGACTTCCAGCGAGACAGTAGACCGGCTGTTTAAGTTGGGAACAGATGACTATGGCTCATTTCACTTCCAGGTGCCTCGGCCACCCAGCCCTTAACTCCCGTATTTTTATGAAATTCCTTTACCTAACTTCCCTCGTTTCCTCGCTCGCCCTGAACGCGACGACGGCTGAGTTGATTCCCGTTCTCAGACCGCCGAATCCTTCGAGCACGGCGGGAGGCAGCTCCTTCGCCGTCGCCGTCAGCGGCGACGCGCGCTTCGTCACCTTCCTGAGCCACGCCAACAATCTGGTCACGAATGACTCGATGAACCCGTGGATGGACGTGTTCTTGCGCGACCTGACGAACAGCACCACGACGCTGGTCAGCGCCGGAGCCACCGGCATGGGTGGCGGAAACGACAACTCAGGCCTTCCATCGGTCTCTCTCGGCGGCGCATTCGTCACCTTTGAAAGCACGGCGAGCAACCTGGTTCCCAACGACACGAACGGTTTCAGCGACGTGTTCTTGCGCGATATGAATGTCGGCCTTACCCGAATCGTGAATGCAGGGACCAACGGCTCGGTGGCCAATGGAGCGTCTGGAGTTCCGCTCATTTCGAGGGATGGCAGGTTCGTGGTTTACGAAAGCAGCGCCTCCAACCTTGTCACTCTCGACTTGAATGGAACACGCGACCTCTTCCTTTACGATCGCGTTCTGGACCGCAACCGGGTCGTCAGTGCTGACGACAATTTTACGCCTGGCTTGAACGGGCCATCGCACTCCGCCGCCATCACTCCCGACGCACGCTTCATCGCCTTTGTGAAAAGCGCGACGAACAATCTTCTGAATCCTCCTGCGACCAATTACTCGGAAATCTATGTCCGCGACATGCAGTCCATCGAGCCGCGCCTGATCAGCTCTGGTGTGCATAGTAATTACACGGGTGGGCCCGCCTTTGGCTGCTACAACCCCGTGATTTCCGCAGATGGCCACTACGTCGTCTTCAAGGCCAACAACGGGAGCCCCGCCGCAACCTTGTATCGCAGCGATCTCCAGAGCACCTATCCCGAGCCCATCGCGATGAACGCCGTCACGCAAGGCTGGGCGCAGGTGAGCATGGACGGACGCTTCGTGGCCTACCAGGCGACGGACGGCGTCCGCGTCTGGGATGGACTGATGGCCAGCAACCGGCTGGTCCTCGCCAACCTCGCGGGAGTGACGGGTCGCGTCTGTTCTCTCCCCGCCCTTTCTGCGGATGGAAACCGGACGGTCTTTCTCGTGGCCAGCAATCAAACCTCCACCGTGTACGTTCACGATTGGTCGAACGACACCACGACGCCCGCCCTCGTGAAATCCAATGGGATGCCCGTGCCCGTGAATGATTCCGTCAGTCCGCTGCTCTCCGACGATGGCAGAACCATCGTGTTTGATTCACGGGACGCCTTGCTGGTCAGCGATGACGCGAACCTGGCCTATGATGTCTTTGCCTCTGGCGTGGGGAGCGGGGAGAGGACGCTGGTTTCCGCCCGCGCTGCGTCTCTCCCCAGTGGCACGTCTCCAACTCCCAGCAGTCGATGGCCGGGTTCCATCAGCGCCAACGGACAAGTGGAGGCCATCTCGACAGTCGATCTGATGGAAACGGACACGAATCGTTTGCAGGATCTCTACGCGCGGGATCTGAGGACCGGTGCCCAGACATTTCTAGGTCAATCCACCAACAGCACCAGCACTCCGTCGTTCAGTGCGGACGGACGTTACGTGGCGTATCTCAGTGGGAGTGTGGACTACTATGCGCCTTGGGTGATGTCGCAAACCGCCAGCGTTTACCGCCGGGATTTGCTGACGGGCGAGGAGATTCTGATCCATTCGCCGGTGACGTTGGTAAACTATGTATCTCTTCCGGCGATTAGTCCGGACGGGAGCCGTGTCGCTTTTGAGGCCGTGTCGATTCGACCTTTCAACTCATCAGAAAGAAACATCTATTTCCGGGATCTGACCGACGGAACTACCAACGTTGGTTCGATAGGAATCGCATGGAACGGGTCTCCTACGCCCGGATACGGTTCCTCAAGGGAGCCTCGGTTCAGCCCAGATGGACGCTGGCTCCTCTTCCGAAGCACGGCAAAGAATCTAACCACGAATATAGTGTCGAGTAGCGATGTATTGTACGCACGGGATCTGGTTCGAGGTCGCACTCTCCTGCTTGCGACGAATTATCATTATACTTTGGACGAGCTGTCCAAGTTGTCGGTCAGCGCTGATTCGAGATTTGTCGCCAGCATTGTCTACTCTTATCCGATCTATCCGATCTATTCCCGGCAAATTAGCGTGTTTGACCTGAGCTCGGAGACCTCGACGATGGTGGCTGATTCCTTATATGCGCGGAGTGTCTCGCTGAGCGGCGATGGTCGTTGGATGGCCCATGACAAGGCTCTCAGCGCGGCAGGTCCGTGGAGCATCTACGTCACTGATCTGGTCAACCAGACCAACGAGCTGATCAGTGCGCAGATGGGCACTGGTATTCCAGCCATACGTTCCTCCAGCCATCCGCAGATCAGCCACGACGGCCGTTACATCATCTTCGCCAGCGACGCGACGAATCTCGTCGCCGGTGATTTGAACAACGCCAGGGTCATCTTCATCCGCGACCGGTTGCGCGGCGTCACGCTGCTGGCCAGCATCAACCGTGCGGGTACCGGTTCCGGGAACGGCAATTCCTTGCTGCCCGTTCTCGCGGCAGACGGACGCACGTTGCTCTTCCAAAGCTTCGCCAGCGACCTCATCGCCGATGACTTCAACGAGACGGCGGACGTCTTTGTCCTGCGCCTCGGCGGCACGGATTCCGACAGGGACGGGATGGATGACGATTGGGAAGTCGCCTACTTCAGCACGCTCGCCCGCGATGGGTCAGGTGACTTCGACGTCGATGGTTCGTCGGATGCCGCCGAGCATCAGCTCGGCACGGACCCGACGAATGCTGGCTCCGTCTTTCAAGTGCTGAAGCTCACTCGTGACGGCGGACTGACGACGAAGCTGCTTTGGAACTCCATGCCGGGTCTTACCTATCGCGTGCAGTTCAAGGATGACTTGTTGGCGAGCGGATGGTCTGAAGCATCACAAACCGTGACCGCCGCCGGGACCACCGCCGTATGGACGGAGCAAGGCCAGTCTCCCGAGAACCGTTTCTACCGCGTGCTGCTGGTGCCGTAGATTCCAAATCTCGTAGCAGCCGACGTGAGGAGGTTCTGATCTTCCGGAAGTTTGAGCCTCGTTACCTCGGCTGCTACGAAGTTCTGAACTTACTTCCCTCCCACGACGTTCTGCGGCTTCCCTGCGAGGAAGGCCCGGACGTTCTCCACGGTCGTCTTCATCAAGCGCGCCCGCGCGGCGCGCATCGCCCAGGCGTTGTGCGGAGTGATGAGGCAGTTCTTCGCGGTTAGCAAAGGGTTGTCTGCTGCGGGTGGCTCTGCGGAGAGAACATCCAGCGCCGCAGCGGCGATGCGGCCGGAGTTCAACGCCTCCGACAGCGCCGCTTCGTCGATCAACGGACCACGGCTGGTGTTCAGCAGAAACGCTGTCGGCTTCATGAGCGCGAGACGTTGCGCGTTGACCAGGTGCTTCGTCTCCGGCGTCAGCGGGCAATGCAGGCTCACCACATCGCTTTGGCTGAACAGAAAATCCAGATCCACGATCGCAACGTTCGGCTCGCGTCGCTTGCCTGAGCTGGATGGCGAGGTAATCACCTTCATGCCGAACGCCTCGGCGAGCCGAGCCGTCGCCTGGCCGATGCGTCCGTAGCCCACGATGCCCATCGTGAGCCCGTCGAGTTCGATGAGCGGCTTGTCCCAATAGCACCAGTCCGGCGAACTCACCCAGCGTCCATCGCGAACCGTCTGCGCGTGATGCCCGGCGTGTTGGGTTAGCTCCAAGAGCAGCGCGAACGTGTGCTGCGCCACCGAGCGCGTGCCGTAGGTCGGCACGTTCGTCACCACGATGCCGCGCTCCTTCGCTGCTTCGATATCGACGACGTTGTAGCCGGTGGCGGTCACGCCGATGCACTTCAACTTCGGGAGCGCCTCGATCTGCTCGCGATGCAGCACCGCCTTGTTTGTGATGGCGATCTCCGCGTTCGCGGCACGGGCGGCGACCTCGCCGGGCGGCGTGCGATCAAAAATCTCGCATGGGCCGAGAGCCTTCAATTCATCCCAGCTCAAGTCGCCGGGGTTTAGGGTGTGGCCGTCGAGGACAACGATGTTCATGATCAATACTTCGCCGCCGCCTGGCCTTTGCCAAGACCGAGCGCCTTGGTGATCTCGATTGCCTTGCCGAGCATGAAACCGGCTTCGCTGATCACGGCGATGAATTGCCAGCCTTCAGCAATGCGACGCTGTGCCTGCGCGGCGTCGGTCACGTGAATGCCCGCAGCGATGCCGCGTGCCTTGGCGTGCGCGAGAATCGTCTTCAGCGCTTCGTTGAACTGCGGCGAGTCGCTGTCGAAGTTCGGCGCGAGGCCCATCGACGCATGGAGATCGTTCGGCCCGACGAACACCGCGTCGATGCCCGGCACGTTGAGAATGGATTCGATGTTTGCCACGGCATCGACGTGCTCAGCCATCACGATGACGAGAATCTCGTCGTTGGCCTTCGCGTAGTAAGTCGCGGCGTCGGTGCCGAAGTTCGCCGCGTGCAACGAGCCGCCGATGCTGCGCTCACCGATGGGACGGTAGCGCGCGGCCTTCACGACGGCTTCCGCCTCGGCGCTGGTGTTCACCATCGGCACCACGATGCCCCACGCGCCGGTATCGAGCACGCGCTTGATGTTCTCGACGCTGTTGATCGGCACGCGCGCCAGCGGCACGCAGCCGGACGCTGCGACTATGGCGAACATCTGCGCGGCGGTCTCCAGGCTGGTCGGCGAATGTTCGAGCTCGACGGTGAGCCAGTCGAAGCCGGTCTTGGCCATGAGCTGTGCGCCGATGACGCTGGGCAATGTGAGCCAGGTTCCCACGCTGGATTCACCGCGTTTGAGTTTGGCGCGAACAGGATTGGTTTTCATGTGGGGAAGGAATTAAAACGTGAAACGTAAAACGTAAAGCCGGAAGGATTCGGGCGAGAGTCTTCGTTGGTTTTTACGTTTTACGCTTCACGTTTTACGTATCACTCCAACTTCACCCGTAGCGTCGGCGACGCATACACATCCGGGTTCACGACCCACTGGGGCTTGCGCCCGGCCTGCGCATCAACGATCGCCTTCGCCGCCGCTTCGCTGACGCGTGCGCCGGTGTCGAAGCCGAACGATGCCTGATGCGGGGTGAGCAGCACGTTCGGCGCGGTGCGGAACGGGTGGTCCGCTGGGAGCGGCTCGACGACGAATGCATCCAGACCGGCGCCGGCGATCCAATTCTCCTTCAGCGCGCGCAGCAACGCCGCTTCGTCCATGACTGCGCCGCGAGCGGTGTTGATGATGTAGGCGCTGGGTTTCATTTTGCGAAGCTGGGCCTCGCCGATGAGTCCGCGCGTCTCCGGCGTCAGCGCGCAATGGAGGGAAATGAAGTCCGATTCGGCGAGCAATTGATCGAGCGGCACGAACTCGACGCCGAGCTTCTTCGCGTCGTCATTGGGACGTGTATCCGCGCCGAGCAATCGCATGTTGAAGCCGCTCGCGCGTCTCGCCACGGCCTGACCGATGCGTCCGCAGCCGATGATCCCGAGCGTCTTGCCGCCGATGTCGTGACCCCAGCCCGAAGCCCATTTGCCTTCGCGCATGGAGAGATGTCCCTCATGCACACGGCGGGCGAGGGCGAAGAGCAGCGCCATCGCGTAGTCCGCCACGGCGTCGTTCAGCAGACCCGGCGTGAAGGCTATGACCACGCCTTCCTTCGTCGCAGCCGGAACATCAATGGCGTCGTAGCCCACGCCCCAGCGCGAGATGAGTTTGAGGCTGGCGGCTTCTTTCGAGGCGAGAACGGCGGCGGTGAACTTGTCCATGCTGGCGAAGACGGCGTCCATGCCCGGCAGCAGCGGGAGGAGTTCCGCCTCGGTGAGCGGACCGTATTTCGGCGGGTGAATCAGCTCGCAGCCGGCATCGCGCAGGAGTTCGAGGGCGCGACGTCCGACTGCATCGACGTTGAGCGTGCGCGCAGTGATGAGGACTTTCCAGGACATGAAGGCGGATGGTGGGATGGAATTCGTGAAACGTAAAACGTAAAAATATTCGGACCTGCGGTCGCCTTGCCTTTCCCATTTCGCTCCTCAATACTTGCAGCGTGAACGCGACCGTTACCGAACTCGCCAACCAGTTGATCGTCTCCTACGCCAAGGTCGGCGGCATCAACCATCTTGATGGCAAGAATCTCCCGTCGAAGAGCGTCATCGCCGGCATCACGCTCGATCTGCTGCGGCTGCTGTTCCCCGGCTTCTTCGATGAGAGGATGATTCATTCCTCCGAGCTCAAGGTGGAGATGGTGTCGCTCGTGGATTCGGTTGCGGAGCGGCTGGAGGATGAAATCTACAAGAGTCTCGAATACGCCACACCCGAAGGCTTGGCAAAGAGCGACCTCCGCGCGGTGGCGCACGAGACGGCGATCTGCCTGCTCGGCAGCCTGCCGCGCGTGCGTGAACTGTTGAAGACGGATGTGGATGCGGCGTTCAACGGCGACCCGGCGGCATTGAGCCAGGAGGAGATCATCGTCGCGTATCCGTTCGTCGAAACCATCGCTGTGCAGCGCGTGGCGCATGAGCTTTACCAGCGAAAGATCGCGCTCATCCCGCGCATCATGTCCGAATGGGCGCACGCGCGGACAGGAATGGATTTGCATCCTGGAGCGCAGATTGGTTCACACTTCTTCGTGGATCATTGCACCGGCACGGTGATTGGCGAGACGTGCATCATCGGCAATCACGTGAAGATTTATCACGGCGTGACGCTGGGCGCGAAATCGACGGCTGACGTGGAGAATCTGCGTGGCAAGAAGCGGCATCCGACCATCGAGGATCGCGTGACCATCTATCCAGGCGCGACGATCTTGGGTGGGGAGACGGTGATTGGCGAAGGCAGCACCATCGGCGGCAACGTTTTCATCACCACCAGCGTTCCGGCAAACTCCCTCGTCGTCTTCGAAGGCGTGACGATGAAGGTGATGAACAAACGCGAGCGCGAAGCCGTGGCGGTGGATTTCCAGATCTAGTCTGCCGGGCGGCTCCGTCTGCGCGAGGATTGCTCCGCGCGGTCCGTTACTGGCGGGTTGACCAGTGGCGGTAGTCGAGGTCTGGAAAGGGGTTGTCCAGCGATTCAACATGACCGAGCCACTTCTCGTCGATCTTCGTGGTCGTCAACTGCTCGTGCAACGCAATGAAGCGCAGCAGATGATCCTTCACCCGCTTGCGGGCGTAGCCCGGGCTGGTGCCGGTGCGGAGGATGAACGGCCAGTCGCTCGCCTGTGCCAGCAGCAACTCGCGCCCGGCCTGCTTGAGCGCGCGCAGTTCAAGGTCGCTCGGATTGATGAATCGATCCGCCAGCTCCGTCATCCGTTCCTGCGCCACTTGGAGGTGCGGGTAAATCCATTCGTTGGTCTCGTTGAGCCAGACCTTCCAATAACCTTCCTCACCCCAGCTCGAAGCGCTGGGCTTGCAGACCTGCTGCGTGGGCTGGTGTCGGAGATAGTCCGTGGGGGTCGTCAGCGTGAAGACGCGCTGATCGAAGACGGCCTTGCGCACGAAGTAGTCGAGAAACTCCGGCCCTTCATACCACCAATGCCCAAACAGCTCCGCGTCATACGGCGAGAGCACCAGCGGCGGACGGTCCATGATGTCGGCGAGATGCTCGATCTGACGCATCCGCGTTTCGAGAAAGTGCTGGGCGTGTTCCGCCGCCTTCTGCAACGCCGCAGTGCGATCGTAGATCTGTTTCTCCTGCCCGGGACCAGTGATCGCGTGATACTTGATGCCGGTGAAGCTGCGGGACCCCATGACCGGCATCACGGTCTTCACGTAATCGTAGTCGAGGTCGAAGCCGATATCGCGGTAGAAATCGCGGTAGTGAACGTCGCCCGGATAGCCTTCGTGTTTGCTCCAGACCTGCTTCGCGGATTCCAGGTCTCGACCAAATGCAGCCACTCCGTTCGGGGTGAAGACCGGAGAGAAAACCCCGTAGCGTGCGCGCGGTCGGGCATGCAGCACACCGTGCGTATCAATAATGAACCAGCGGATGCCTGCGTCGCGCAACACCAGATCCACGTCATCCGCGTAAGCGCATTCCGGCAGCCAGATGCCCTGCGGATCGCGACCGAAGCAACTCCGGTAGTGATCCCGCGCCGCAAAAATCTGCGCGCGCAACGACGGCGGATGGTTCGTCAGCAGCGGCAGCAACGCATGCGTCGCGGCACAGGTGATGATCTCCAGCTTGCCGGCATCCTGGAATTTCCGGAATGCGCCGACGAGGTTTCGCCCGTAGTGAAAGTAAGTCTCACGCAGGGTGGCAAACCGCTGCTGATACATCTGCGCCAGCGGATGGTAGGCACGATCCCAATGGGTCCGGTGAATCTCGCGCTCGGACAGTTCGACCAAACCATCAAGGTGACGGACAAATCGATCTTGCAGCAACGGGTCGATCAGCATCGCGCACAGCGTCGGTGACAGCGTCAGTGTCAGCCGCGTATCCATGCCATCGCGCAGCCATCCGTCCATCATCTGGATCAGCGGCAGGTAGGTTTCGACGATGGCCTCGAACAGCCAGTTCTCCTCAAGAAATCGGTCGTGCTCCGGGTGGCGCACAAACGGCAGGTGCGCATGCAGGACGATGGAAAGGTAGCCGCGTGTCATGGGATTCGCTGGTGCCGTTGTTCGCCGTCCTGGCGGAAAATGGTCATGCCACGTTGGCGGGCGACGGGATTCTGAGGGCAGGATCCTGCGGATGCGCCTTCACATCGCCCTGATACTGCGTGTTACGACTGAACTTGAGATCCGCGCTCCGGCTGTCGGTGCCGTCCACCGACGTTGCGACGGCGGGCAAAGCATACTGGCCGTCTGGCAGCGAGAACCGGTAGCTGAACGAGCCGTCCGGCCGCAGTTGAATCTTGCGTCCGCCGATGGTGACTGTCGCATCAGCCTCGGTGGCACCATAGATGATCAGCTCGGCGTTGACGTTGAACCAGAAACCCTTCTTGCGCTCCATGCCGCCGCCGAATGGGCTCGAGAAACTGCTGGCCGCACCGCTCCACGAACCGGTCTCGCCCAATTGCGCGGCGGCTTGTGACGAAAGTTCCTGCAGGAATTGCCGCCGAATCAGCTCCGTGATCTCCAGGGAACCCATCCACACCCGACGAACGGAATCCATGGAAACGATCTGTGACAACGCGCGCTCTTGGTCCGGTGTCCAGTGGGTTACCTCGGCGCTACGGGAATCCGGCAAACCAGTCATGCCCGAAGCTCGAAGCTGTTGGATTGCCTCCATCAGCGGGACGTTGTCCTTCAGTGCTGTCTTCACCAACTTCACGAGATCTTCGATCGGCATGTCAGTCGGAAGCGTTTCAAACCAGACCGATAGATCATCGGACATCGTGTCCGGAGGCGTCATCGTGGTGCCGGAAATGGAAACGCGGACCCATTGATCGTTCGGACGATAATACCCGAGCTCGGCGACGAAGCGCGTTCCGGCCAGTCCGACGTGCGCGAACCAGTTCCGCGACTCTGGATGCACATGAATCTCGCGGTGCGGCTCACCCGAAATCTCATTCTTGTAAACGCGCAGGACGAGATGCCGGTCCACGGAGCGCGAATTATAGAGCTTCAACTGATCGCGAGTGAGATCCCAATGAGCGTAAAGCCAGTGCGGATCGCGAGCGGTCAGGAGCAATCGCTGTGTGCCGTAAGCCTCGGGAAGTTCCGCCAAATCTGCTGTGGCGCCCACGGCTTCGGAGGTCGGGCCGAGGTCGTAACGTGACCCGGGGCCGCTCTGGCGCGACGGCGATGACTCGTCTCCTTCGAGCAGGATCGCCGGAATCGCTGGCATTGGTTCCCTGTCCTTTGCCGGAGCTTTCGCGGCCGGTGCCGGCTTGCGAGCGGGTGGTGAGGACTTCTTGGGGTCGGCCTTACCTTGTGTCTGGCCGGAACTTTTCGCGGTCTTGCTGGAGGTCTTTTTTGGTGGATTTGGTTTCATAGGGTGCCTGCGCAGGGATTGCGCGCCGAGGACACAAGACAACCCGAAGTGTTAGGCAAGCACCGGAATGGTGCAATGGGAAAAGTCTTGCCTGTCGGCGGGAGTTCAAAAGGGGATTTCTGCGCGAGTTCAAAAGGGGACAGAGTTTAGAGCGAGTATTTTCCGAGGATTTCGGGCCAGTTGTTGAGGGGCGGACTTGGTGGTTGGGTGACCGCCCAGAACTGTCGGAGCGGATGATGGATCAGGGTGATTGAAGATCGTTTGGTGGGAGCGATGGGCCAGCTTTGACCCAGAAAGTCGATCTGATGATCGGCGTTGACCCGGCGTTTCAAATGGAGAGCCAGATGGAGAGCCAGATGGAGGTCCAGCAGGGTGGCCGGTGGACAGGGCCGCGTGACGGCGCGCTTGTCTGCCAGCGCCTTCTCCCAGGCCGCATTCGGGCTGAGGCCGGTGGTGCGGCAAACGGTGGCGTTCTGGCGTTGAACCTCCCGGTCGAGCACGATCTGGGCACTGGCATAGTGGCTGGCTTTTTCATAGGCCAGGATGGCCACCAGTCGTTTTTGCAGGGTGCCAAAACGGCGTTCGATCTTGCCTTTGGCCTGCGGGCTCGGGGCAACCAGCGTGGGTCACGCCCAGAGCGGCGAAGGCGCGTTGGAACTCGGAACAAGGATCCCGGTCATCGGCCATGGAATCATGGCCAAAGAGGCTGAGGCCATCGGTGTACACCACCATGGGCAGGTGGTGCTGGAGAAAGAGGCGGCGAAAGTGCTCGAAATGATTCCAGGT
>CAMCCU010000044.1 GCA_945872975.1 Pedosphaera parvula Ellin514 | reverse complement strand
TCGATGTGAACCGGGACGCCCGGACACAGCTCGGCGAAGCGCTGGAAGTAAGTCTTCAGATCAACAGTGCCCTCGCCCATCGCCGTCCACTGCACCGTCGCGCCGTTCGGGGTTTCCCAGATCGCGGAATCGCGCAGGCTGGTCGTGAGCACGTAGGGCGCGAGGATTTCGAGGCTGGCCAGCGGATCTTCCATCGTCCAGGTCGCGTTGCCGGAGTCCATGTTCGCCCCGACGTAATCCTTGCCCGCCGCCTCGATGAGCGTGACGAGTTCCCACGCCTGCATGTCGCCCGCGTGATTCTCCACGGCGATCTTCACGCCGGCATCGACCGCTCGGCTGCGCTGGCGCCGGCAGACCTTCACGGTATCGGCGATGCGCGCCTCGATGCCGCCTTCGGTCCGGCGATCATCGCCATTGCCCAGCACGACACGGAGGACAGGCGACCCGAGCGCCTTGGCCATGCGAATGCCGAGCGCGAGATGCTCCTCCGCCGTGCCCCACTTGTTTTTGAAGCTCTTCGAGGTCGGGCAAATGCTCCAGGTGCCGAGCTGGATTTGCAGTCCTTGATCCGCTGCCTTGCTCTTCAAGCCGGCGAGATAGCTGTCGTCGAAGTTTTCGAGGGCATCGAAATCCGTGATGAAGAGTGAGTCGGTCTTGAGCTTGACCGCGTACTCGATCAGCTGCGGCGCCTTCCAGCCCATCGCGCGCACGGCGAAGTTATCCAGCCCGAGCTTGATGTTCCGTCGGGCCGCCGGCTGGGCCAGCGCGGGACCGGCGACGGCGAGGGCGGCCGTGGCGGCGGAGAGGGTTTTGACGAAGTTGCGGCGGTTCGTGGAGAGAGTCATTGGTTGCATTGCCCAAACCATGCGAAGCCAGCCCTCAGCTTGCCAAGTCATTTTTCAGGCATCCGCAAATCACCCGACACGAAAGTTCATCAAGTCAAACCCGGCACCACCGATGCCGCAGGTAATGAATGCCAAATCGCATCCGTTCACGGCTCCCTCCGCCCATTCGAAATCGTTTGAATCGACGCCGCGCGCGGAGAACTTCATCACGGTGATCATCGCGGACAATGACCCGGCCAGCCGCCGTTCGCTGGCCGAGGGCTTGGAGCGACTCAATTGCATGGCGCTCGAATACTCCACCGGCATTGAAGCCATCGAAGCCGCCGAGTGCGAGGACGCCGATGTCATCCTGCTCAGCACGCGGCTGCCGGATACCGATGGCCTCAACGCCATTGACGATCTGAAGTCGAACCTCGCCACCGCGACGTTGCCGATCATTGCCTTTGCTCCCGCTGCCCTCGGAGATGAACGCGCCAATTATCTGGAAGCTGGCGCGGCGGCGTTCGTCACCAAACCGACGAACGCGGACGAGCTGCATCAATTGATTCAGAAGATACTCGGCGGCTGGCGCGAGGAAACCGAGACCGACGAACTGCAACTGCCGGACGCCGCATCGTTCTGATTTCCTCTCACTTCACGCTGACCGTCACGACAGGCGGGTGAGCATAGTCGTTCCAGAGCCGATCCAGCTCGGCCTGGTCTGGCGGCCCGTCGTGAACGACGAAGCGATACTTCGCCACATACCTTTCACCCGGCTTGATCGCCATGTCCCCAGCCTGCTGCGGTGCGTAGTTGAAGAACGGCTCGGTCGGATGCAGGCGCATCGGCTGGGGCGCACGGAAGTTTTCCGGATGACAGAGGATCGCGATGCCTACGCGGCCGCCGTCCACGTCACCGCCCATGTCGCACCAACGGGCGCGGCTCAAGTTGCCCTTGTCGCGATCCGTCTCGCCCTCGGAGGTGAGAAAGAGCGCCTTGCCAATGCCGTTCCAAGCCCAGTTGCCTCGAACACCGACTCCGCCATAGCGGTAGGTTGGAAGTTTCAATTCCTTGCCGGTCGCGCACTGCTGTTCAGAGACGAGATCGAAGATCCAGTATCGCGACGCCGCTCCTGCCGCATAGGCAGTGACCTGCCATGTCTCGTTGAGCACCGTCAACGGCTTGCCGGAAGTGGTATCGACAAACCGATGTCGCGCACGGAAACCGGCATGCAGGTCTCCGTTCCATTCGCGATCCAGCGCCTCGAATTCCACTAGTCCTTTGCCATCACCCATGTTCCAAAAGTCCGGCTGGCGGCCATCGAACTCCGTATGCGTCCACGCCCACCACACGCCGTGATGATGGATGTGGTTGGCCGGGAAATCATCGGTCACGACTTTGCCCGAAGGCGTCATGATGGGGTGCAAGTAGGCACCACGCTTGAAGACCGGCTTGATATCGGCCCGTGGAAACTCACCGGGCTCGGCATGATAGGACATGAGGCGACGAAGCTTGGAATCATCAGCCATCGTGAATTGGAGCTTCGTCCCCGCACGAGTCGCCTGCATTCGAGGGAACCGGTCGGCAGTTCCCCGCGCGCGTGTGATCGGAGCGTTTGAAGTCAGCTCGTAGGTAATAGACGTGTTCTTCGCGAGTCTCCCGATCGCCAAGGCGAGCTTGCGATCGTCACCCCACTGGGATGAGACCACCTTTCCATCGAGCTTCAGTTTCAGGCCCCCCTCATTCACTCCCGGCGGCAGTTGTGCAGTCACGATGGTGTCGGACCGGTCAAAATTCCCTGCGGCAACGGTCACCTCGATCCTGTGGTCAGCGGCGCCCGCCAGCGATTGCATCGCGAGAACCAAGGCAAAGCAGGAGGAGACTATGATGGCAGGTCGGTGCATGAGTGTTGTTTGAACTCCAGATCCTGCCGAGTCAAGCTTGCCGCCCGGCGGATTCTTTTTGCCGCCTCGAAGCCTGAAGCAGCCAAGTTTTGTCCGTGATTGACCCGACATTGGAGCTATTTTAGTAAGGCTTGCCAGTTGGCCCGCTCTCAGCTTACAAGTCGCGAATGAAACGAACCGACATGGACAGGTCACTTCGAACCGCTGTTAACTTCTGCTACATCTCCGCTGCCATCGCAGCGCTGGTCCCCGCAGCTACGGCTCAAATCGCCAATCTCGATTCTGCTCCTCAGAATGTTTTTGAGAAAGAGCGGGAAGAGTCACTCGCCAAATACCTCAACCTGGGCCCCATCAGCGTGCGACCGCACCTGAATGTGAGCGCGTACTATGACGACAACCTGACCCTGAAAGACGGGCCGGAACTTGAAGATTTCGTCTGGCGCATCTCACCCGGCGCGCTGCTCGGCTTCGGCGAGTTCCGCGACAAGGGCAACTACGTCACCCTCGATTACACGCCCACCGCTTCGGTCTACACCAAGTACAGCGACTACAGCGCCCTTGATCATCTGGTGGATTTCAACGTCGGCTGGAGGATGTCCAAGCTGACCTTGGGCGTCGGACAATCCTACGAGATCGCCAACGGTAAACAGGTCGAGGCTTCTGCGTTCGTCGAACAGGAAAGCTATGTGACTAAACTCACATCGCTTTACGAATTCAGCGAGAAGACCTCCGCCGAGCTCAATGGCCGCCAGATGCTGATCGATTCCACGGAGCGGGTGTTCGAAGCTCCAGACAACCAGCTCAACACCATCAATCAATGGGAAATCGAAGGATGGGGAAATTACAAACAGTCTGAAAAGCTGACGCTGGGTGCTGGCGTAATCGTGGGCTGGCGGGACATCGTTGGTTACACCGCCGCCAAAACCCCAAATCAAACTTTCCAACAAATCGCCGTTCGCTCCTCGTACGAAGTCAGCGAGAAGATTGACGTCAGCGGTTCCATTGGCCTGTTTTTCTCCCAGTTTGAAGACGGCGACAGCAAAAGCCCAACCCTTGTCTTCGATGTCGCCGGATCGTGGCAACCGTTGGAGAGGACGCTCGTCTCCGCCGAGGCCTATCGTCGCGACTTCCCCTCCTACTCCACCGCTGGACAAAACTACACCGCGACCGGACTGCGGGTCTCCGTGCGCCAATCCTTCCTCGAAAAATATTCCGCCTCCCTCGCCACCGGGTACGAAAACTCGGACTACAGCAACGACGGAGATGCCGGTGGAATAGATCGAAGCGACGACTACTTCTGGGTTCGTCCTTCAGTCAACTACGAATTCAACGAACGCGTGAACGCCGGTGTCTTCTACCAGTTCCGCACGAAGAGTTCCGATGCCCCCGGCGGTGTGTATGATTACTCCAACAATCAGATCGGCATCTACACGAACTACCGCTTCTAAGGTTTAGTCCGAACACAGAAAAGCGCCGGGATATCCCGGCGCTTTTTCTTTTGCCCAGCTCGATGTGAGTCAGCGGCCTGCGGATCCTTTCGCGATAAAATCCACCTTGGCGCTGAGTTCCGGGGTAAGGAACTCGTCAGGATTACGAATCTGCACCTTCACCTGCAACGTCCCCTTCTGCCGGTTCGCCTCGGGCGCGATCTCGACGACATAGCCGTCGTATGATTTATCGGGATACGCCTCTGGGCTGACCTTGCACTGCTGATTGCGAAACACCTTCGCGAGGTCCGCCTCGTTCAAATCGATCTCCACCTGCAAATCCTTCGGATCTGCGATGGCGACCAGCGCCGTGCTGGGGCCGCGGGTGCCGCCGAAGCTCTGCGGCGTCACCAACTCGCCCGCATCCGCCAACTTCTCCAGCACCACCCCGTTCAACGGAGCGCGAATCACCGTCCAGCCCAGGTAAGTGTTTGCCAGTTCCAAGGTCGCCTCCGCCTCCCTCATGCTCGCCCTCGCCGAGTCCAGCCGAATGCGCGCGTCATCGACTGCCTGCTGGGTCTCGACTTTTTCCGCGATGAGCTTGTTGGCCCGGCTAAAATCAATTTCCGCCTTCTCGATTGCGGTCCGCGTGTTGGCAAGCCTCCCCTCGGCCTCCTTCGCACGGGCCTTGTATTCCGAATCATCCAGAAGCACCAGCACCTGGCCATTCGTCACATAATCACCCTTGCGGGCACCGATCCATTTCACCTGCCCCAAAAACCGGGGACTAATCTCAATACGTTCACGATTGACGATGTAACCGCTGACCGTCAGCACCGAACCGTTCACCTGCGCGGGCACGACGCTGGCGACTGCGCGAGGAGCCGGGTTGCTCCCAAGCGGCATCCCTGCAACTGCAGCGAGCGAGGACGACTTGTCAGATTTGGCAGCCGGCGATCCCGGGAGGCGCCGCTCACCTTCCGCTCTGGGCCACGCACGATAGCCAACGGCGGCGGTAATCAACCCGACAGCAATAAAGATCACCCACAGCACTCCCTGCGACCGACCTTTGGCTTCGGGCTCAATCTGCAGCGAGCGGAGTTTATCAGCGTTCATAATTTCCTTCGCAAGCGAGAGGCCGGCTCTACTCTACGCGGGAGACGGTCGGTCCAATCGCACTCAAACATGGAGAGGCACCATCGCGACCGCAAGCGGATGTTGTCGCGTCCCAGCAGTTCTCATTTTGCGGAGCGCGGCTGTGTCCAGAGGACCAGCCGCAGCGCGTGGCTGCGCAGAACCGCTTCGTGCTGAGTGAACCTGCTGCGGCTGGTCGCGTCCACGACAGGCTACAACTTCCGCAATTTCAAATTCCTCAACGCAGCGGTCGTGGACCACGAAGCGATCCCCAGCGGCTTGGATTCCTCTACTTCGAGACGGATGGAAATCGTCTTGTCCGCCGTCGCCACATCCACCACTTTATCAGCATCAATCCAAGCCTCGATCTTTCCAGGAGTCACCCGCAGCCGAATCGCATACCATCGGCCATTCTTGAACGTGACGTACTTGGTCGTTTCATTGCTGGACGCGTCCTGGCTGTCGAGACTCGACAATCCCACCACGCCCCCTCCCCAGCCCCCGACAATCAAGCTGCAAGGATCCTTGGCCACCGGAAAGGTCAGCCCACAGAAAAAATCACTCCCCTCCACCCGCATCGCTTCCAGCGACAACTCGTAATTCATCCGGGGCAAGTCGTTCGTCCAAGTGATGCCCGTCATCTGCCCCGTCTCGAGCACGACAGTTCCGTCCTTCACCGTTACTTCTCCATGGCCGGCAAAGTCTGTGACTTTCCAACCAGCCAGCGTCTTCCCATCGAACAGATTCTTCACTGCCGGTTCGGTCGAGGTGGCTGGAGCCGTAACTGTTTTCGAAACCGCCTTTTCACCTCCCGGCTTGTCCGCTGCACAGGACCAACCGACGAAGGCCGCCAGGAGGATGGCTGTGTTCGCGTACAGCAAACTTGAAACGCCTCGTCGCGCAATGTGAGCTTTGGCAGGAGTCATCATGGAAAAGAGCATGAGCGGAAGGGGACAGTGGAGCAAAGGCAAATTCGGCAGCTTGGCCAGCGACGGCACTCCGGGATATTTACACATGACACCTTGAAATCCGTAACCGTTTCGCCTCAGGCTGCGTCAAACAGATGGAGTTCCAATGCTTGTAATGCCCAACATTTCAAAGGTCGCAGCGATCGCCATGGCGATCACTCTTGGCGTCTGCGGCTGCAATCGGTCGTCTGTCAAAGAAACACCCATCACCGGCAAGGCTTCCGATCCTGCCGTCACTATGACGGCGCGCTGGCAGGAGGGAAAACGCTACATCTTCCGCGTCGAATCCGTCACAAGATCCCAGGTTCCGCGCAAGAACACCGCTCAGCTCATTCAGACTGAAACATCCCTCTCGCAAGACCTCGCTTTCTCCGTCACCAACGTCGCGCCGGACGGAGGCCGCGTCCTGCACATGGAGATTCTCGCCGTCCAGATGGAGACCGGACGCGACGACAGCGTCACCATGAGCTTCGATTCCGGCAACAAAGTCATGCAGGTCGAGGACACTCCGTTGATTCAGCGATTGCGGAAATTCGTGGGACTCAAACTCCAGTTCCGGCTCTCGCCCGAAAACAAAGTCACCCGCGTGGACGGCATAAAGGAACTCTCAGACCGGCAATCCGGCGGAAACAACTCCACTCGCGGTGCTGCCGCAGGCGTCATTGCGCGTTATTTCAACCAGCAATTCTACCGCGACATCGTGGAGATGGGAATGCTGCCTAAGACGCCCGTGATGATCGGCGACACTTGGACAATTGATCGCCCCGCCAACGCTGGCGCAAGCGGGAATCCGTTCCCTGCGATGTTCACCTACACCTTTCGTGGCTGGCAAAAACGCGACGGCACCAATTGCGCCCGGCTGGATTTCACTGGTGAGTTCAAGCCCGCCTCCCTGCAAACCAACGATTCAGCAATCCGCACGATTGTCCGCGCCGCCGCCCGACCCAGCTTGGAAGAAGGCTCCATCACCGGCCACAGTTGGTATTCGCCCGAGCACACCTTGGCCATCGAAACGATCTACAACCAGTCCATCACTGCCAAAACCACCACAGGGCGACGCGTCCGCGCCAAGACAACTGGCACCAACGGAATTGAGATCGTTGAAATGGAGAGCGACACCAACGCGCCGCCAACGGTGCCTGCCTCAAGTAACGGCCCGCCACCAGTCGTCGTTACAATCAACACGACGAGCCACCAATCCACCTTGATCAAGCTCCTCGAAGTCGAGCTCTTGCAGCCATAGAAAAAGGCGACAGTGTTGCCACTGTCGCCCGATGGTCAGACCAACAAATTTAGTTACTTCAGCTTCGCCAGAGCTTCTTTAACGGCAGCAAAATCCGGCAAATCCTTCGGCGTCGCCGTCTGCTCGCTGTATTGCACGACGCCATTCGTATCGATGACAAACGCCGCACGGGCTGAAGTATCACCCACGCCCGCAAGCATCGGGAAAAGCACCCCGTAAGCCTTGGTTGTTTCCTTGTTCAAATCGCTGACGATCTTGACGCCAATCTTTTCCTTCTGAGCCCAAGCTTCCTGCGCGAACGGGCTGTCCACACTCACCGCAATCACGTCCGCATTCATTCCGCTATAAGCGTTCAAACCAGCAGTGATGTCGCACAACTCCTGGGTGCAGACCCCGGTGAACGCCAGAGGGAAGAACAACAGCACGGTGTTCTTCTTGCCGAAATTCTCGCTCAGCTTCACATCGACGAGTCCAGATGCGGTCTTGGACTTGAGGGTGAAATCCGGCGCTTTAGATCCAACAGAGATTGCCATAGTCGTAGTCAATTTTTGTTTCAGTTAACCAATACCTTCGCTTTATAGAGGGGCACCATAGCAGTGTCAAACGACGATTCCGAAAGGCGTGCGTCGCCTATCAACGCTCACTGCACGACGGAAGCGTTGGCTCACGGGGCGAGAACTTTAAGCTGCTCCGCACAAAAAACAGGGCTTGCAATCAAACGCGTTTGCTCTACTTTTTGCGTCGCTTAACGGAAGCGAGCGTAGCTCAGCCTGGTAGAGCATCACGTTGCCAACGTGAGTGTCGAGGGTTCGAATCCCTTCGCTCGCTCCATTTTTTTGGAGCCTTCCCGTCAAACCATTCGGTCAGTGTCCTTCGGAGGCTCACCGACTCAGCGGCATCAAGGTTTTCTAGCCCTCTTGTCCTCTACTGCAGTCTTGGCGTCGATTTGGTTTCCATCCAGCATCACCTCGCCCGCTGACTCGTCAATCCGGATGCCGACCGTCTGCTTCCGGGCTTCCAGCGGACGCGTATCGCGAATGACGTTGCCCTTGAATACCAAGTCCTTCGTCTCGCCCCGAATCCGAATGCCTGAAGCGGGCTCCTTGGTGCCGTTGTTCTCAATGACATTGTTCTCCAGACGATTCCGGTGCCCCGCCATTCCCAGCGACTCGTTCCGGAAAAAAACGCCGTCCGATTGGTTGGCCCGCACAAGATTTTCTCGCAGCAGGTTGTCCGTATCCTTGTGCCCGATCGAAATCCCGAATCGCCCGTTGTTCTCGATCACGTTCTTCTCGAACAACCCGTGCCGGACACGCCAGCAAAGGAACAATCCATCTTCGCCATTGGCCCGTGCCACACAATTCCGCACGACGGGTCGTTGCGATCCGCTGCCGGGATGCAACCCGAGTCCGGCGTTGTTCTCGCTCACACAACCTTCCACCAGCACATCGTTGGACTGCTGAAAGCTGATGCCATCCCCGTGATATCCGCGGACCACGCAATTGGAAATCACAGTCCCGAATCCACGATAAAGAAAAATCCCGCCACCACGGCACCCGTTCAACGCCACGTTCTCCGACTTGTTGCCTTCGATGATCAAATTCTCCACTCGCACGCCTTCGACATGATAACCGCTCACCACTGGAAAGACTGTCGCCGCCTGCGCTTTCTGAGTGATGAGGCAATCCGCATTCAAAGAAGTGTCGATGGAAAAAGTGTTGCCGCTCCGCCCGGTGATTCGTGCCACCGTGGTGTGAAAACCTCCGGCGCCGCTGTCCCAAATCGCCACGCCGTCGCCGATCTGGAACCCGTCCGCCGCCACCAGCGTGATCTGCTCCTCCCCGAAATCACCGTCCAAGCCCAACGCAGAGACTGCCGCCCTGGCCTTGCGCAGAACCGTCCTTCCCGGCGTGCCGACTACCGCGACATTGGAACGCAGGTGCAGCGAATCGCGCATCAGAAACTCTCCCGGCCCGATTTCAACCGTCCCTCCACCAAGCCTCGCGATGTAGTCCACGGCAGCCTGGAGCGCACGATTATCCGTGCCGAGGATGTCCGTTGATTTCAACCCCACGGAGATGCGAGGACGCTCGCTCATCAGCGAATGCATGGCCCGTGGCAATTGCCGTTCCGTGGGCACCGGTGAAAAATCCTGCTTCTCTGCGCCAGATGCACGCAGCATGGCGAGGACGATGCATACCAACGTCGGAAGGTAAAGGAGGCTCCCTCGAATGAAAAAGTGACCGGAGAAGAGGGCCGTTGCTTTCATGGGCCGCATACTACGAAGCATCCCGATTCCAGCAATGGGAAAAGCCCCGGCGCAACCGACGCTCGCAATCGGGGAGTGACTACTTGGTGACGTTGGCCGCGAGATTCAACGGCAGTGAGATGCGAACCGTGCCCGGCATATTCGGCACCGTACCTACGATGGTCAACCGGCCTTGATGCACTTCGACGATCTTCTTCGTTACGCAAAGACCCAGCCCGAGACCTACGGTCCTGGTGGTGAAGAACGGAGCCGGAACTTTTTGCGCAGCCTCAGCAGTAAAGCCAGTCCCATTGTCGACAATCTCGATGTGAATCCAGCCCAGTCCCGCCGGACCGGTTTCAGTCTGAGCTTGAATCTGCACCTTGGCGTCAGTCGGGTTCGCCTGGATCGCGTTCAGAATTACTTCGGCAAACGCATGCCTCAACGCCGCCCGGTCTCCAACGATGATGATGGGATGCTTCCCATCGTCGAAATACAGCTTGGCCGATTTGGTGGGCTGATATTTGTAGGCTTCTTTATATGCCTCATCGATCAATTGAGTCAGCGAGACCGCCTCCTTCGTCAGGATGGAGTCCCGCGCCAAATAGCGCATCTGGTTGATCAATCGGGACACCCGCTTGACGCCGTCTGACATCGCCAGGTCCAACGACGCACGAAACTCAGGGTCCTTGAACTTCTCGCCCAGCAACTGTTGGTGAGTGGAGAGCGGCACCAGCGCATTGCCAACTTCGTGCGCCAGACGATCCGCCATCACCTTGATCAGCCGGAGATTCGCCGCTTCGATCTCCAGCTTGCGGAACGCCTCCGCCTGCGTGTGATCCTCGACAATCAGGAGAGCGGCGTGTGCCGCAACAGCGCCCGGACGCACGAACGGCACCACGGTGACTTGGAAAAGTTTCTGCGGGCTCTCAGTCGGCTGATGCTTGAAAGTTGCAACACCCGCGCCCGTCTTGATGACTTGATAGACCTTGCTGCCAAGGGCCTGCGGAATGTCGCTGAATTCCAGATCCACGCTTCGATTGCCCGGCCGGCTGAAGAGCATCCGGGCGGCCTTGTTCGCATGCTGGATCACGAGGTCGCGGCTGACGACAACGCACGCGCTGCTGAGCTCGCGCAGGATGTCGGTCATCATCTCGTGATTGCCGAGCAGCTGATCGTGAAGCCAGATGTTCTTCACCGCCAGGCCGAGCTCTTCAAGCAGATGGAAGATTAGTTCCAGCTCGCTGTTGCCGATCGGTTCCCCGGTGACACGCCCATCGAAGGCTGCGACGCCGATCAGCGTCTCGCGATCAAACATCGGGACCGCGACCTGCGCCCCGAGGATTTCAAACTCCTTCTGCATTTGCGGATCAGCATGGGCTTCTGCACTGTCCCGCCGGACGATCCGGCCCTCGCGATGAAGATAGCCGCCGATGCCGGTATCGAACGAAAGCTCAAAGTGTTCGAGCAAACCCGACGACAAACCCAATGCGCACGCGGACCGCATGCTTTGCGCTTCGCCAGAAGAACGGCCGTCCGGGGATGATCCGGATTGGCGCAAAAACAGGGCGGCGCGGTTGACGCCGAGGATCTCGCGGAGTTGAAGCAGAAATTTGCGAAGTAGCGCCTCGGCATTCAGCGAGTGGGTGAGGATGCCGGAAAAATCCCTCAGCGTGGAAAGCGTCTCTTCTGCATCGCCACCGACCTCCACACTCGTCGTGATGGGCGAAATATTGGCCGTCACAGAACGAGCCGGCGGGCGACCTGCAACTCGTGGCACCCACAACCGTTCAATCAAGGCGTTGAGCATGCGCGGACGCGCCGGCTTGGTGAGGACATGGGAGACGCCGTTGAGGTAGGCTTCCTCTTCCCACTGCCAGTCCCGCGATTCGGTGTAGGCGATGATGGGCACGGCAGGAAGACGGCGACGAAGCTTCTCCAAGACCCAGATTCCCTGAACATTCGCCAGCTCAACATCCAGAACGCAGACGTCCACCACGCCGCGGACGAGGAGCGGATCAGCTTCCTCCAGGCTGATCCGGTGGATCAGCCTGTACTTCTCCGGATCCAGCGCGCCGCGCACGGCGTCTGCCAATTCCGGGTGAGGAGCCAGAACTAAAAGCGTTTTCATCACTGCAACCCGCCGGTCCATGGCAGAAAAGTGGATACATATCGTCCCTGACTAATCAGCCAAGGAACCTTGAATCATGCGCAGTTTTTTGAGCAACAAGCAATCGCAACTTCGTCAGAAACGACAGATTCAACCTTTCCAGCCGCGAATCCTGCGTGATCACGAGTGTCCTGCTGGAGCTGAGTTGATTGAATGATATACCTTTAACCCGTCCCTTGAACGCCCGCCATTGGGCCAGCTACCTGCCGGACACGGTGTGCAGCACAGTCCGGGATACGGGGAATCCCCTAAAATGTTATCCGCCATCGAAGGACATGCCCAAAGGGCGCTGCTATCATCTGCGCCTTAGCAGGCCAGCCAGTTCCTCGGCCAGCAGCACGGCATCCTCGCGAATGCCACGCAGGTACTGGCTCTGCATGTTGCGCTGATGCTCCAACCCGAGGAAGAACAAGCCCGGAACAACCACGCTTTCCATGCCGTTCAGCGGCGGGAGCCGGCGGCGGTCCGGCACGTTAACCAGCAGTTCGTGCAGATGATCCAGCGCAGGACGAAACCCTGTGGCGTAGATGACCGCCGAAGGCTTCAGACGGGTGCCGTCCTTGAACAACACGGACGCGCCTTGAAACCGGTTCACGTCGGGAAACGTCTTGACCGCCCCACTGCGAATCAGCCTTCGAGCCGCTCCACCTTCCATGGGAACATCAAAACCGCAGGCATTTTGGCCCCACACGCGGATCTTGAGCGCTTCCAACTCGGGAAAGACCCGGAAGAAAAGCCACCTGCCGAACGGACCACTGCCAAATCGAATCTCGGACCGGTGCGAAAGAGCCACTTCAAATCCCGCCTCCACCAACTCCACGAGCGTCTGCCCCGCAGACAATCTCTTCCCAACAATCAAGACGGGTCCAACCCGGCCTTCAACGAGTTCTTTCACGTGCTCCGGCCCCACGTAGTCCGCAACATGCACCTGGGGAATCGGTGAGTCTGCCGCCCCGTCGAAGCCCGGGACAAACGGCTTTGAAAAACTCCCGGTGGCGTTTACCAAAAGTTTGCTGCTGTAGGATCCAGTCGAAGTCGTAACACGAAACAGCCCGTTGGTATCCCGAGCCACCCGGGTCACCGCCTCGCCAGACTGTACCGGAAGCTGGTGTTCGGCAGCGTAGTCACAGAGATACTGATGATACTCCTGCCGGGTCATCTCATACTGCTGAGAGAAAAGTCCGGGGCGCGTACCTGGTAACGAATTGGCCCGCCAGGGACTCACCAGCTTGAGCGAGGCAGGCATCCTCCGCCACGAATCGCCTGCCGCGCGACCACGCTCGATCAGGAGAAAACTCAATCCGCGCTGCTTCAGCTCGTGGCCAATCGATAAACCCGCCGGACCCGCCCCGAGGACAAGCACATCATAAACACCAGCGTGTCCAGAGTCCCCAGACGGCAAACCCTCACGCGGCGATGGAACGTTCAGCGACATCGTCGGGTCAAGCGTCGAGGGAATAGCCGAAGCCAGCTGGCCCAAAATCATTCAAGTACATGGCGCAACGTATCGCCAGCGCCGGCAAAAGTCATCGTCCAATCAAGGCCGGAAAAGCCATGGGCAAACCGTCGCTTGAAAAAATGCAACCCTCCTAAGCTCTCAGGAAACCATAATGACGTGTCCGACAATTCAACGCGCGAATCACTTCATTCGCGACGGACGTCGGGAGAATTCCAACGCCACACGGTCAGCGCATTCAGCTCGCGAATGAAGATCTGATCTCCCGCCACCGCCAGGTGCGCCCAGGTCTCGCCTTCGCTGACCTTGCGCTTGTCGAGCTGTTCAAACTTCTCCTTGTTCGCTCGCAGGAGATAAAGCGACCCGCGCTGGTTCAGCCCCAGAATCCGGTCGCCTTGCGCAACGAAGCTCCAGTACTTCCCGTGGCTCTCGCCGGTCATCCACTTTTCCGCCCCGGTCTTGAGGTCGATGCACCGGATGCGCTCGTTCTTGGCGTGCTGATAGGCGTGGCCGTCCACCACGACGGGCGTGGACATGTAGCCCTGCACCTTGTCCGTCCAAGCCTGACTGACGCTCCACTTCCCGTCCTTTTGCTCGACGCGAAAGAGGTGCGTCTTGCCTCCGTAAGCACTGGTGAACACTCCGTCTTCGAACACAATCGGCGTCAGTATATTCATCCCTCGGAACGCCTCGACCATTTGTTCCCAAAGAACTTTTCCGTCCGCCAGACTCAAGCCCGCCAGCTTCTCCCGCGTCTGGACGATGACCTGGCGCTGACCTCCAAGCGTCGCGATGACAGGCGAAGAAAACGCACTGCCCCACATGCCGCCCTTGTCCTGGAGCGAACGCCACAGGAGTTTCCCGGTCAACTTGTCGAGCTTGGCCACGGACGCGCCAGCCTGCACATAAACCGCGTCACCATCGACAAGAGGCGAGCAGACGAAACCGAAGTCCGGCTCGGGCGACTTGAGTTCCTTCACAAAATCCATGCGCCACCTTTGCGTCCCGCTGGCCGTGTCGAGACACACGAGGACATCGCGCATTCCCGACACATAGAGCCGGTCGCCGTCCAACGCCGGCGTCGAACGAATCCAATCGCCATTCGACTTGGCGAAGAACGGGACGGTCATCGCGCCTTCCCACTGCGCACGCCAGAGTTCCTTGCCGGTCTTGCGGTCGAAGGCGGTGACAACCTCGAACTTCTTATCCTTCGATTCGGTCGTGAAGACCCGGTCAGCCGAGACAATCGGACCGGAGTAACTCGGCCCCAGTTCCACTCGCCAGACTTGCTGGAGATGGTTCGTGTCGAGCTTGTCCGGCCAGACCGGGCCAGCGATCTGACCGTCGCGAGTTGGGCCGCGCCACTGGGGCCAGTCGGCGGCGGCAAGGCGGAGGGGCTTAAGGGCGAGAACGACAGTCGTGATTGCAGCAACGAGAACGAGCGTTCTGAAACTCCGATGAATTGATTGAGGCGGGCACGAATCTGGGCGCGGCAATCGGATAAAGAGACGGCGCCACGCAGCGATCAACAATGGTGAACGTTTCGATTCAACATCGACGGGCAAAGACTGGTTGGAGTTCATTTCCGAAAGCTGTCGAGTCACGGTGCCGATGTCAAATTGCGCAAGCTTGGGAGGCGAAAAGAAAACTTTGAAACTATCCCCAGTGACGATTCAACACAGACAAATCCCACTACACAATTGCGATCCCGCCCGTGAATCGGCGAGGCACGAGAAGGGATTGTCGGGCAGGCTCAGCGGGTGGGGAAGGCGACCTTCCGTGGCCGGGCTGTTCGCGAAAGTCACCCGCATGGCTCACGCCGAATCCAGGCAACCCGGCCAACCCCTCGCAGTACTTGGCCGCGCCGCATTGCATCAGGCCAAAGTGCGCGATTAGGTGGCGGCACCAGTCAGGGAAGCGGTCTGTGAATTTCAGTTCAAGGATGACGCGATCGCCAAAGGGCAGGGAGGGATTCTGCATCGTGGTGTGAAAACTTGCCTCGGAACGGGCTTCGGTCCGCACGACGCGGTCCAGCGTTACGCGGACATTGTCGCTCGCTGGGTTCACGTAGGCTTCGCGCAGGTAGGCAACGTGCGCGAGCGGGCGGGCCTGAAGGCCCCCGGCGAGGTTCACGAAATTCTGGATGGCCACCAGCGACTTCGGATCGCCTCGCAGCAAATGCTCCGGCCCGGGCAGGTGTCCGGCCAACAGCCACGGCACGGCTTCCTTCCGCACCCCGGCGCGCTGCTTGAGGATGCAGTTGTTCACCCTGCGCTTGATTTCAAAGAAGACCGGCGAATCGGGATGATCGTTGTAAAAGCGCAGGCGCAGCTTGTAGCGGTTCTTGTCGCCGTTGATCGTGGACCAGAAGGTGGCGAGCGTGCTGGAGTCGAAATACAAACTGTGGACCGGATAGCTGAAATCCGGTTTGCCGACGCCATTCTCGTCAAGCTCCATGTGGGCGAGGAGAAAGGGGCGGAGGGCGGCGGCCTGATTTTCATCGAGCATGTATTTCTGCTCGAAGCGCTGACGTTGCATGCGGTCGTGGGACATAGGTTCTCTTAGTTCAATTGGTTGGGCTGGCCAAGGGCTTTGGCAGCGCGGACTTACCCGGGCCCGCCGTGCCTTTCGGCACCCGGGGTCGCAGCAGGGACGCCACCACCGCGACCGCCAGGATGAGCACGATGACGCCGAGCGAGGGCAGCGTCGGGATTTTCCAGGCCGAGTGCGCCAAGAGCATCTTCACGCCGACGAAGGTCAGCACAGCGCCCAGACCGACCTTGAGATAATGGAATTTGTCCATCACCCCCGCCAGCGCGAAGTAGAGCGAGCGCAGGCCGAGGATAGCAAAGACGTTCGACGTATAAACAATGAACGGGTCGGTCGTGACGGCGAAGATGGCCGGGATGCTGTCCACCGCGAAGATGAGGTCGGTGATCTCCACCAGGATTAGCACGACGAAGAGGGGCGTCGCCATGCGCACGCCATTTTCGCGCACGAAGAACTTGTCGCCGCGATAATCGCTGGTCACGGGCATGAGGCGCTTAAACCATCTCACCACCGGATTGCGCTCGGGGTGCATCTCCTCGTCCTTTTTCACGATCATCTTGATGCCAGTGAGGATGAGGAAGCCGCCGAAGATATAGATGACCCAGGCGAACTTAGTGATGAGCGCCGCGCCCCCGACAATCATGACGGCCCTCATGACGAGTGCGCCCAGGATGCCCCAGAACAAAACCTTGTGCTGATAGAGCGGCGGCACGGCGAAGTACGAGAAGAGAAGGGCGAAGACAAACACGTTGTCCACGCTCAAGGACTTCTCGATGACGTAGCCGGTGAAGAATTCCAGTCCCTTCTGCGGGCCGGCGAAGTGCCAGACGCCGAAGTTAAACGCGAGGGCGAGCGTCACCCAGACCACCGTCCAGGTCATGGACTCCTTGAAAGTAACGACGTGCGCCTTGCGATGGAAGACGCCGAGGTCGATGGCCAGCATCGCGAGCACGAACACGTTGAAACCAACCCACAGCCACATTGTATCAGTCATTGATGAAGTAGTTAAGGCACCGTTTGACGATACCGGTATATCTCCTCCTTAGCTGTCCGTGTGCCAACGATGTAAAAAGTATGTGACGCGGCCTTTGGCAAGGTTTTCGGGGAAAATTAGAACTGGCTGATTCAACCACCGGCTACCGAGTCGCCACCGGTGCTCACCGAGTTGTCACACCAATGAGCATGATTCGGGTGAATCATTCCTCGCATCGCCTCCACCAGGAGCGCTGCCGTGCCCAATCGTGCCGCTCGATTTGTCGGCGTTCGGACAGAAACCTTCCCAACCACTCGCACTCATCAAGCCGGCGCGCAGGGTCTGCAACCCACGGCGCAACTATCTGTGAAGGCGGGTAATGTTTGAGCGGAGCACCGCATTGACGGCAGAGAACCGGCCGCCGATGAGCAGCCGCTGGTCGGACTCCAGCGCGACCGCATAGACCACGTAATTCTCCGCCGGCCCCGTGCCGCTCATGGGCCTAAACTCACGATCCACACTGCCGTCGACGTTGAGTCGCGCGATGTCGTCGCGGCCCTTGCCTTGCACGCTGCTGAACCGCCCGCCGATGACCAGCTTGCCGTCCGGTTGGATGGCGACGGAGTGTATCTCGCCACTGCCCGCCTTGTTGGCCGTGCCGTGACCGGGGCTGAAGGATTCGTCGAGCGCGCCGTTGGGATGCAGGCGCGCGATTTGCGGACGCATCTTGCGGGCGATGGAGGTGAAGTCGCCGGCCACGAGAATTTTCCCGTCCGGTAACACGCCCACGAAGTTCACCACCGAGCGCCCGGACGTGCCCGCATTGAATTCAAGGTCAAGCCGGCCATCGGGATGCAAGCGCGCCAAGTCCTGCCGGTCGTGGTTGTCAAATTTCCGAAAATTGCCGCCCACGAGAATCTTCCCGTCCGTCTGCACCGCCACGGAATAGACGTCGCGATAGTAGCCGGTGCCCGTGCCGGGAGTGAAAGCGGTGTCCAGCGTGCCGTCGGCGTTCAAGCGCGCGATGCCGTTTCGGCTCTCCCCATTCACGAGTCCAAAGTTTCCGCCGACCAGGATTTTCCCGTCCGGCTG